>CALLZA010000892.1 GCA_937858165.1 uncultured Ardenticatenia bacterium | reverse complement strand
CACTCTGAGGGGCCAACCCAAATAGGTGGGGTGGGTTCGGTGGGTGTTCATTTACCTATTTTCGGGCATCGGTGGTGTTGGTGGCGTGTGTCGCGCTGCGTTGTGGGCGGGCGTGGTCTTGGGGGGTCACCATCGGCTACCCCATGACCCGCCTGGCCAACCGTTGGGAGGCGCAGGATAAGACGCAGCCGGCCAGTGGGTCAGCCATTCCCCTGCCTATGGCGGGGGGGACGTCGCCTGTGGTCGCCGCGGCGCTCAAGGTTCCCTGCTGGGTGCTCAAAAACTGCGATGAGAGCAAGCGCACTCGCTGTGCGGCGTCGCGCAACCCGTCGCTGGCGTGCTGGGTGGCGCTGACCTGGGCCGAGGGGCGGCTGCCGGCTAAGTGTGCCAACTGCCCCCGTTACACCGACGCGCCGGCGCTGGCCGTCGGGGATTAGAATCGCGCGCCAAGACGCAAAGTGAGCCAAGACGCAAAGTGCGCCAAGCTCAGAATGGTTCTGAGCTTGGCGCACTTTGCGTCTTGGCGTTGAATCCTTACTATATGTGACATCCATCATGTCCAAAGCATGAAGATCAACGTTGGTTTATATTCAACCTCATCTATAATAGAAACGTGGTGGAGGCGACCGAACGATGAGTTCGGCGTTTCCTTAGACTGGCTGCCCATTGGTGGCTAGACGCGGTATAATACTGCGTGTCGTATAAAGTCAGCAGGCCGACAAACTATGACCGATACAAACAGCGCTCAACCCCTGCCCGAGTCCTATGACAGCGACGGGCAACCCGGCGAAGTCGAACAAGTGCGCTGGGAAGTCGTCGAAAAGACCGCCGGTATCACCCCGGCCGAAATCATCGCCGGCCGCTTGCAGGCCGAGGGTATCCCCGCCCGCGCCTGGCAAGAGGGCGCCGGCGAGGCGCTGGGCCTGATGGTTGGGCTACTGGGCATGGGTCACGTCGCCGTGCCCGTCGAGTTTGCCGAGCAGGCTCGCGCTATTTTGGCCGCCGATGCGGCCGCCTTTGCCGCTGAAGAAGAAGAGTAAGCCGCAACCGTTTGGAGGAGATTCAACATGGCCGATGTAACGTGGCAAAACACCGATGAAAGTCTGGTGCTGGAGAAGCCCCGCCGCAACCGACTCATGTTCGCCGTTGGCGGCGCCGTGCTCATCGCCGCCGTCGTGTTCCTCGTGGTCAACGCCATGAGCGGCAGCACGCAACTCTATAAGACCGTGGGCGAGTTCTACGCCGAGCAGGGCCGCCTGACCGGCCGCGACCTGCGAGTCGCCGGCTGGGTCATCGGCGACTCCATCGTCTACACCCAGATTGACGCCCACAACTCCCGCCTGGAGTTCGACGTGGTGGATGATCTGAACAATCCGACGCAGAAGCTCCACATCGTCGCCCTCAACGAGCCGAAGCCCGACTTGCTGCAGAACGAGGCCCAGGCGCTGGTCGAAGGGCGCGCCGACGCGAGTGGCGTCTTCCACTCCAACCCCGGCGGGCTGATGCTCAAGTGCCCCACCCGCTATGAGGAAATGGATCCGGCCGGCCACCCCGCCGGAGTGGAAATGACGAATTAATGATCGCTGATATCGGCTCGATCACCCTTGTAATCGCTTTTCTCGTCGCCATCTACGCGGTTGTCGCCGCTTTCTTTGGCGCGCGCCGTGGCGACGAGCGCTGGGTGCGCAGCGCCCGCAACGCCATCGTCGTCGTCTTCCCGCTGGTCGCCCTGGCCTGCGGGCTGGTCATCGTCGGGCTGGTTACGGGCGACTTCTCTATCGCCTACGTCTCGCAGGTCAGCAGCCGCGGCATGCCCACCTACTTGAAGGTTACCGCCCTCTGGGGTGGGCAGGCCGGCTCGCTGCTGTTCTGGAACCTGCTGTTGTCGGCCTTCACCGCCGCGGCGATGCTCAGCAAGTGGCGGCAGCAAAAAGAGCTGATGCCCTATGTGATCGTCGTCCTGGGCCTGGTGCAGGTCTTTTTCCTGCTCGTCTCCGGCTTCGTCGAAAGCCCATTCGTGCGCAACGAGATCATCCCCGCCGACGGCAACGGCCTCAACCCGCTGCTGCGCCATCCGGGCATGATCATCCACCCGCCGATGCTCTATCTGGGCTTCGTCGGTCTGACCATCCCCTACGCCTTCGCCATGGCTGCGCTGATGTCGAACCAGAAGGGCGACAACTGGATCAAGACCAGCCGCCGCTGGACGCTGGTGGCGTGGCTGTTCCTGAGCCTGGGGCTGATTTTGGGCGGCCGTTGGGCCTACGACGTGCTGGGCTGGGGCGGCTACTGGGGCTGGGACCCGGTGGAGAACGCCTCGCTGATGCCCTGGCTGGCGGCTACGGCCTTCCTGCACTCGGTGATGATCCAGGAAAAGATGCGCATGTTCAAGGTGTGGAACATGGTGCTCATCGTCCTGACCTTCCTGCTGGTCATCCTGGGCACGTTCATCGTCCGCAGCGGCGTCATCTCCTCCGTCCACTCCTTTGCCCAGTCGGCCATCGGCCCGTTCTTCTTCGGCTTCGTGGTCTTCATGTTCATCTTCTCGCTCTACTGGATCACGAAGCGGCATGAGACGTTGCGCACGGAGAATCAGATCGTCTCCTATCTGTCGCGCGAGGCGGCTTTCCTCTATAACAACTTCCTGATCATCGCCGTTCTGGCCGTGGTCTTCTTGTTCACCTACTACCCCATCTTCTCCGAACTCTTTACCGGGGAGAAGGGGTTTGTTGGCCCGCCGGTCTATGAGCGGGCGCTGGCGCCGCTGTTCGCCGCGCTGGTGCTGTTGATGGGCGTGGCGCCGCTGACGATGTGGTATCGCACCAGCATCCAGCGCCTCGGCCGCACTGTCCTGTGGCCGGCCATCGCCACGACCGTCTTCGTCGGCGTCCTGTTTGTGCTGGGCGTGCGGCTGTGGCCGGCGCTGCTCGGCTTCTGGCTGGTCTCCTTCTCCGTCGTGCTGACCGTGTGGGAGTTCGTCAAGGGCACGCGGGCGCGCATGGGCAAGGGCGAGAACGTCTGGACGGCCTTCACGACGCTGATGGCCCGCAACCGGCGGCGCTACGGCGGCTACTGGATCCACATGGGCGTGCTGATCATGGCCTTCGGCATCGTCGCCGATGGGCTGTATCAGACCGAAACACAGATTCGTCTGAACGCCGGCGAGGGCGTCCAGGTGGGCGACTTCGAGATGGTCTTCAACAGCGTCAGCCGCTTCGCCGGGGCCGACGACCTGCTGATCACCGAGGCCGACGTAGACCTCTACAAGAACGGCGAGTTCCTGCGCAAGCTGAACCCGCAGATCGATTTCTACCAGCGCAGCGGCCAGCCGATGACCATCCCTTCGGCCCGCTCGACCATCACCGAGGACTTCTACGTCATCCTCGTCAACTGGGAACCGACGACGGCCGACGCGGCCACGTTCCGCATCTTCCTGAACCTGTCTCTTATACACATCTCCGAGCCCACGAGACCGTACTAGATCTCGTATGCCGTCTTCTGCTTGAAAAAAAACACATCTAGCCGACGATCTACTAGCACAACATACGACACTCAACTGACAAGCTAGGGTCCTTATGACAGTCCATCAGACTTAACCAGTACGCACGTCTGACACCTATTAACACCGTGCGAATACATACTGTCTCATCCAGCAACATCATACATACAC
>CALLZA010000891.1 GCA_937858165.1 uncultured Ardenticatenia bacterium | reverse complement strand
CTAGTTTCTCTTACGATGTGTCTATTTTTTTAGTTCTACCTTTTAGTGCCGTCGTGTGTCGCTGTGAGCTCTCCTCTGTGGTGTTTTGCTGTGTGTTTTTTTTTTAATGATACGGCGACCACCGAGATCTACACTAGATCGCTCGTCGGCAGCGTCAGATGTGTATAAGAGACAGTGCGAATACTGCCCAGCGCGTCGCCCTGCCCGCACCCACCCGTGCCGTCCAACGGGCAACGACAGAGGGTATCGAGTGGAATGTCGCCTTCGTCGGCGCGCCGGCGGTATGGGCCAAGGGCATCACCGGTCAGGGCGCGGTCATCGGCGGCCAGGACACCGGCTACGACTGGCAGCACGAAGCCCTCAAGGCGCAGTATCGCGGCTGGGGCGGCCGCGCCGCCGACCACGACTATAGCTGGCACGACGCCATCCACGCTGACAATCCCAACACCTCGCCCGGCAACCCGTGCGGCTTCAACGCGCCCGCGCCTTGCGACGACGACGGCCACGGCACGCACACGATGGGCACCATGGTCGGCGCGACGGCCACACGCAACCTGGGCATGGCCCCCGGCGCGCGCTGGATCGGCTGCCGCAACATGGAACAGGGCTGGGGTACGCCTGCCACCTATGCGGAGTGCTACGAGTGGTTTATCGCCCCCTACCCCGCCGGCGGCGACCCATTCAGCGATGGCGACCCGTCCAAAGCGCCACACGTCATCAACAACTCCTGGTCGTGCCCGCCGGTGGAGGGCTGCGCCGCGCCGGAGGTGCTGCAAGCGGTGGTCGAGGCGGTGCGCGCCGCGGGCATCGTCACCGTCCACTCGGCCGGCAACAGCGGCGACAACTGCGAAACCATCACCGCCCCGGCGGCCATCTACGACGCCTCGTTCACGGTCGGCGCGACGACCGTCGTTACAGACGACGATGGCAACGTTACCGGTGACGAGATTGCCGACCTGAGCAGCCGCGGCCCGGTCACCATTGATGGTAGCGCGCTGCGCAAGCCCGACATCGTCGCCCCAGGCGTGGGTGTCACATCGAGCTTTCCGGGCGACGGCTACGCCACGCTCAGCGGCACAAGCATGGCCGCGCCGCACGTGGCCGGGCTGGTGGCGCTGCTTGTCTCGGCCAACCCGACGCTGGCCGGCGACGTAGATGCATTGGAGGCGATCATCACCCAGACCGCGCTGCACAGGACGACAAATCAGGCCTGCGGTGATGATACGCCCACCGCCGTACCCAACAACGTCTACGGCTGGGGCCGCATTGATGCCCTGGCGGCCTATGAGTCGCTGGATGTTCCGGAGCGGGCGTTCCACATGCTACTGCCCTTTGCAATTAGGAATTAGGAATTAGGAATGACGAATTAGGAATTCAGAGAACATCTGGATACTCCTCTTCATTCCTAATTCCTAATTCGTCATTCTTAATTCCTCCTCTACAATTGCGCCCCAGAACGATCCAGAGGGGAGAAACGTATGCACTGCCTGATCATCGCCGGCGGCCAGGTGCGGCCGGAAGACGCACTCTATCCATATACCCAGGGCCGGCCCAAGGCGCTCATCGACATGGGTGGCCGGACGATGCTGGAGCGGGTGGTCGCCGCGGTGCAGGGATCACGCCATATCGAGGATGTGCTCGTTGTCGGCCTCGATGCCGCCAGCGCCACCGGCCTGCACTTCGCGCGGCCGCTCGAGTTTCTGCCCGATCAGGGCAGCATGGTCGGCAATATGCTGGCCGGCTGCGGCTGGTTCTTGCGCCACCGGCCCGACACAGCGGTTATCCTCGGCTGCACCGCCGACATCCCGGCCATCACCCCAACGATGGTCGACGACTTCGTGGAGGCCTGCCGGCCGTGGGATCGCGGCGTCTACTACAACTTCGTCAGCCGCGAGAAGCTCGAGAGCCGTTTCCCTAACTCGAATCGCACCTATTCGAAGATCAGCGGCACGGAGGTCGCCAGCGGCGGCCTGACCGTCGTCCAGCCGGCCATCGCCGAGCGCAACCGCGCTCTGCTGGAGATGTTGACCGCGGCGCGCAAGCATCCCTGGCGCGTCGCTCGCATCGTCGGTCTGTCCTTTTTGCTAAAGTTCCTCTTCCAGCGTGTGACCTTTGCCGACATCGAAGCCACCGCGGGGCGCCTTATCGGCGCGCCGGTCCAGATTGTTCTGAGCAGCCCGGCCGAGGTCGCCATGGACGCCGACAAGCCCTTTCAAGTGGACATACTGCGCGCCGAGTTCGCACCGTAAAGAGAGATAAACCGCAGATTACGCAGATTACGCAGATTGAATCGTTCAATCTGCGTAATCTGCGTAATCTGCGGTTTCTTATTCTGGATTTTGCCATGAACAACAAGTACATCGCCATCGAAGGGGTCATCGGCGTCGGCAAGACGACGCTGACCCGCCTGTTGCAGCCGCGTTACAACGCCGAGATTCTGCTCGAAGTCGTCGAGGATAACCCGTTTCTGCCCAAGTTCTACGGTGACCGGGATCGCTACGCCTTCCAGACGCAGATCTTCTTTCTGCTCAGTCGCTATCACCAGCAGTACCAGGCCGTGCCCGCCGCCCTGCGGCGAGGCGCGCTCGTCTCCGACTACACCTTCGCCAAGGATGAGTTGTTCGCCTGGCTCAACCTGAAGGACGACGAGCTGGCCATGTACGGCCGCGTCCACGCCGCGCTGGGCGAGAAGATCCCTCGCCCCGACCTCATCGTCTACCTGCGCGCCGACCACGACGTGCTCATGCGTCGCATCGCCCTGCGCGACCGGCCATTCGAGCGCGACATGGACCCCGACTACATCCGCGAACTGGCCGCTGCCTATGACGCCTGGCTATCGCGCCTGACCGACATCCCCGTCCTGACGATCGAAACCAACCATCTGGACTACCTCTCGCGCGCCGAGGACCTCGACCGGGTGGTCGATCTCATCGCCGCGGCGCTGGAGCAGGCTGCCCCGGCGGGCGCGCCGGAGGCCCAACTGCGGGCGCTGCAACAGGGGCGCGTGGCCGCCTTCCAGCAGTTCCACCGCGAGCGCGAGGCAACTAACGGTTCGGCCGTCGATCCGCTCATCCACTATCTGCTGCTGGTGGAAGAGGTCGGCGAACTGGCCACCGCCCTGCGACGCATCGCCGCCGATCGCCGGCGGTCGACAACAGCCGGGCCGGCCGCCCTCGACGAGGCCATCGCCGCCCATCGCCCGGCGCTGCGCGAGGAGCTGGCCGACCTGCTGGCCCACCTGCTGCGGCTGGCCAACGACACCGGCATCGACCTGGAACAGGCCTATCTGGATAAGATGCGGCTGCAACTGGCCGCCGCGCCCCACGGAGATGGGCCTCATGTCGACTAGCGCCGGCGCTCAGGTCGCCGACTACGACTACGACCTGCCGCCGGCACTCATCGCCCAGCGGCCCGTCGAACCGCGCGACGCCGGCCGTCTGTTGGTTCTTGACCGCGCCGGTGGTGGTGTGGCCCACCACCACTTCCGCGACCTGGGCGACTTCCTGCTTCCCGGTGACATCCTCCTGTCTCTTATACACATCTGACGCTGCCGACGAGCGATCTAGTGTAGATCTCGGTGGTCGCCGTCTCATTAAAAAAAATACTAATGATCAACCTATGACCTCGCACATCACTCTAAACCAACAGCACCAAAACTAGAATAACAGA
>CALLZA010000890.1 GCA_937858165.1 uncultured Ardenticatenia bacterium | reverse complement strand
TGTCTGTCTTGTGGATGTTATTGCCGTCGTTTTGTGTTGGTGTCGTGTTTGTCAGTTGTTATGCGCTGTGCACGAGTAGACTCGTGTTGTGATAGTAAGTGCGTGCCACTGTGGAGCAGTGTATTTGTTTGTTTAATGATACGGCGACCACCGAGATCTACACTAGATCGCTCGTCGGCAGCGTCAGATGTGTATAAGAGACAGGCGATGGTCAGCGCCAGGGCGATCAGCGCCAGAATCACGTAAACCGGATTCATCAACCCCGCCTTCAGCGTAGACCCCGCGCTTGGCTGGTTGCCGATGCCCATCTCCGCCAGCGCCCGGCGCAGCGCCATCACCCCCGGCTCCACCAGCACCCGCCCGCCGGGCAGCACCACCGTCGGCACGCTCTCAAAGCCGCCGGTCAACTGCCGCAGCCGGACGGCCGCCTCGCTGTCTTTGCGGACGTCCAGATAGGTATACTCGACGCCCGCCTCATCGAGCAGGGCGCGGACGGGGGGAACCATGGGGCAGCCGGGGCGGCCGTAGAGCAACAATTGATCGGGTTGGGGCTCAGTCATAATTCCTCAGAACTATCTCACGCAGCCAACGGGCAATCGACGGCCCGGCATTTTCATCAACTAAAAACCGCATTACCCCTGCTCGGCCGCCAGCAACAGGAAGTCAGTAGATTCAAGCGACCGTGAGGCAAACAGCAAACAAGCGTGAATGTCCTGAGCAGTCAGGCCACCATATTCCGCCAAAATATCGTCGATTGTCTCGCCATGTCCTAGTAGGTTGAGGATGTACTCAACGGTCAGACGAGTTCCTCGAATGACCGGTTTTGCAACCATGACTTCCGGATCAAGCGTGATTCGATCAAGTAGCTGCTGGTCCGTCATGCGCTTCCCTTTGAGTCTATCTTGCCGCCAGTCCATAATAGCATAATGTACACGCTGGGGCAGCGATATGGAGGGCTATTGGGTCTCCTCCACCTCCCACACCTCCACATGCTCCACCATCTCCCCCACCCCCAGCCGGACGAGCGGCCCGAGCGTCTCCAACTCGACGTGCTTGTTGTTGGTGTAGACCTCGGCGTTGCAGCCATAGTCAACATGCGGCCGCTCCGGTTGCGGCGTCCAGCGCTTGCGGAAGACGACGCCCTCATAGTGGTACGCCAGCCAGCCGGCGTGGTTCATGTAGCCGATCTTGAACGGTTGCGCGATGGGGCGCGCGTCAACTTCGATGGCCGCCTCGGCCAGCCGCAGCCGCGGGTCGTCCCAGCGGCTATAGGGCCACAGGGCGATCATGCGGTTGGGCAGCAGCCCTTCGGCGTCGGCCGTCGCCGGTGTGGGCAGAATGGCCGTGCCGCCGATCTTCAGTTGCGTGATAGCCCACGCCGCGAGTTCAACCGACCATAGGCCTACGTTGGTCAGCCGGTGAACCAACTCGATGCGCGCCGCGTCAGGGGTCAGACGCACCCTTAGTTCCTTGCGGATGCCGGTGTGCGGTTCGTGATAGCTCAGGGCAACGCCCTGGCCCAGAGGCGCATCGGGCAGCGGTTCGACCGTCAGCCCGCCGTCGTCGGGGATGTAGGTGCGGACGGCCGTCTCCGGCGCGTGCCACAGTCGGTGGCCACCCCACAGCCGCATCGGGCCATAGGGAGACGAGAGCTGGGCTTCCGGTGTCTCGGCCAGCAGGTTTTGGCCCAGCCGCCGCGGGATAAGCCGGACGATGCGCGGGCCGCGGTCGGTCAGGTAGTCTAGGGTCAGGTGGTCGTTTTCAAGGCGGGCGGTAGGGAGGGAGTAGAAGTTGGTCATAAGAAGAAGTTATCAGTTGTTGGTTGCCAGGAGTCGTGGGGCGTTTAAGTAATTATTCGAAAGGTATGTGAACTTTACCAACTGAACAAAGCGAGCGACTCTCTCCGAAAACGGAGGGAAGCGCCATGTTGTACGCCCAGGTGGATGATAAGATGCGGCCGGTGATTCAAG
>CALLZA010000889.1 GCA_937858165.1 uncultured Ardenticatenia bacterium | reverse complement strand
TGATGACTTAGTCGTTTATCGTGTTGGTCGTTGTGAGTTTTGGTGGTGTATTGGTATTGTGTGTGTACTAATGTGAGGATACTGTGGTGTTATTGTCGTTGTGGTGTTTTTTTTCAAGCAGAAGACGGCATACGAGATCTAGTACGGTCTCGTGGGCTCGGAGATGTGTATAAGAGACAGGGCGACGGCGGCGGAGAGGATGTAGCCGACGCCGTGTTTGTTGGTCAGGTAGGCGCGCTGGGGGTCGATGCGTTCGCAGAGGCGGGCAATGGCCCGTTGCAGGGCCTCTTTGTCGCTGAAGAACATGGCGTCGTCGTAGGGGATGCCCGGCTCGCCGTAGATGACTTCGACCAGCTCGCGGTAGCGCACGACCTGGCCACGACGGGCATAGAGAGCCAGCAGTATGTCCAACTCGCGGCCGTCGCGCAGGGCCACCGGGCGGCCGTCGACCAGGACGCGGCGGTTGGTGGCGTCGATGCGCAGGCCGCGCTCGTGGCGCTCTTCCTCGGCGCGGAAGCGGCCGATGGTGGCGGCGAACACCTCGCTGAAGATGTGGCCGTCGGCGTCGAGCAGCCCCAGGCGAGCCAGCTCCTGCTCGCGGTTGATGTCGATGCGCCGCCCCTCGGCCAGGGCCACCAGACAGTCGCGCTCCTCCGGCCGCAGAGCGCGCCAAATCTTGTCACACGTCGGCAGCGGCGCGTCGGCCCACTGCTCGGCGGCCAGCCGCTCGACCAGTCGGGCCGGATCGTCGAGCCAGCCGCGCAGCTGGGCCCGCCGCAACACGTCGCGCAGCAGCCCCGGATTGGCCCCAGTCAGCCGCAGTAGCCGCTCCTCGGCGCGCACGTCGCGCGGGCGGCCGCCGGTCAGCGACTCCCACAAGGCGCGGAACTGGCCGCGGTAGTTGAGGGCAATGGTGGCATCGGCGAAGGCGTGGCTGAATTCGCGTACGAAGTCGGCGTCGGCTTCGCGGCCGGCGGGGTCGGCGTCAGGGTCGCGGCCGGCGTCGTCGCGCAGGCGGCTGAGCGGCCGCCAGGTGGCGATAACGAGGTAGATGCGTTCGCTAATGTCGTGCCACTCACTGCGGAAGCGGGCCAGGCAGTAGAGCATGGCCGGGTCCAAGTCGCTGTAGACGCTGTCGAAGTTGGTCAGCACCAGCAGCGGGCTTTGGAGCGCGTCGTTGACCAGCGTATCGAAGGCGCGCTGGAAGGCGCTCATCGTCTGGTCGGGGTGGGTGGGTGGATGGTGGTCGAAGGCAGCCGGCAGCGCGGCCAGTTCGCGCCCGGCGGTGGCATAGCCGGCGCGGTCGGCGGCTTCGCTCATGGCCACCAGCAGACGGCGAGCGAAGGCCAACCACAGCGGTTGGTCGCCGGCGCTGATGGCCCGGCAATCGATGGACACGGGCAGCGTGCTCAGCCCCAGCACCCGCTCGCGGTCGTGGCTGTCGTCGGCCATCAGTTGGCGGGCCAGATGCCACTTGCCGCTGCCGGGCAGACCGAGCAGATGGGCGGCGCGGCCGCTCTCCAGCCGCCGCAGCAGTTGATCCCACAGCGGATCGACGAAGACGGCCAGGGTGTCGCTGGCGGCCGGGTTGTCGACGAAGACGTAGACGTGGTCGGCGCTGTTGTCGGCGCGGTTGGTGTTCGAAAGCAGCAGCTCTGTGCGTCGGCCCAGGGCCACACGGGCGCGGCGGCGCTTGCGATAGGGAGGCAGGATGGGGCCGTCGTGAGCGCGCACCAGGGTGCCGAAGCTGCTGTGCTCGTCGATCCAGTAGCGGCCGTCGCTGAAGGTGACAGTGAAGTGGGCCTTGGAGATGTGGATCAGGGCGTCGGCGGGCAGGCGAAACCAGCGCTGGAGGTCGGCGCGGCCGATGGTGCGGCCCGTCGTGGCGGCGGCGAAGGCCAGCGTGTGGGTCTGATCACGATAGCGGATGGTTAACTGTAAATCCGGTGTGCCCATCGGCACCATCCTTGTGCGAGAGTGGCCCAAGTATAACGTGAATGCGTCTTCTTGCCGCTTCAATCCGCGTCAGCTACGTGACGCGCTTGTTGTCGGGCGGCCTATTTATGGGCCACGGCGCAGAGGGCGGTGGAAGTCAGGGCGTCGATGCTTTGCTCGCTGATGGCCCGCAGATTGGCGGCGGCGACGCGCGCGGCGGCCGGGCCGAGCAGTTGCGCTGTGCGGCTGAGTCCGGTCGCCTGGACGATGCGCCACCAGTCGGCCGGTTGGGGCAGGGGGGTGGTGGTTGTCTGGCTGGTGATATCGGCGTCGATGCCGGCTGTGGTCAACAGATCGCGCAGCCGGTCGGGTGTGTCGGTGCGCTGCCACGGTCGGGGCGGGCGCAGGTCGGCTGCTTCGGCCACGGCCGCATCGAAGAACAGGTCGCCCAGCGGGGCCAGGAAGGGGCGGCCCTTGGTGACGATGACCAGCCGCCCGCCGGGGCGCACCAGTTGCCAGAGCGAGACGACCAAAGCGGGCATGTCGGCCACGTTGAACAGCGCAAACAGGCACAGTACGGCGTCGAAGCTCTCCGGCGGCAGTTGGAGCGCGGTCACGTCTTCCAGCCGCCAGTCGATGTTGAGCAGGGCACGGCGGCTGGCTTTCTCAGAGGCCAGGGCCAGCATCTCCGGCGAGAAGTCGACGGCGACGACGCGGCCGCCCGGCCGGACACGCTCCGCGGCGGGCAGGGTCGCCGCGCCGGTGCCGCAAGCGGCGTCGAGCACGGTCATGCCCGGCGCGATGCCGGCCAGCTGTAGCAGGTGAGCGGTGGGAATGGCCCAGTAGTACTGGCGCGCGTAGTCGTATTCCAGAGCGATAGCGCCGTAGGTCGACTGCGGATCATAGCGCGATAGATCGTCCATGAACACGATTGCCTTGGTCGCGACGCCCAGAGCAAGGACCTGCGGCTATGGTGGTGGCCCGAGTGGCGCCGCGCCTAAATTCATACCGGCGCGACGGGCCACCGGTGAAGGAGTTTTAGCGTGTTGTGTGACAGAGTGTGGGCAGCGATGAATGGAATGATTAAGGATGCTAGCCGAATTTTACCATGCCAATGAGTAAAGCGAAAAGAGTAACGCGCGGTCAGTTGAGTAAAAAGTACCCACAAACCCAGCAAACGACTTACGGGTGGTATAGGAGCCTGGGTAGTTTGTGGCGAGTGGCCGGGCGGGATGTATACTAGGCATCGTTGGCCGCCAGCCTCTGGCGGTTGCAGAACATTCATTCTTATCGCATCAAGGAGAAACATCGTGAAACAACGTCCGTTGGCTGTAACCGTTCTGGGTATTGTGGCGCTTGTCGCTGGTGTGATTGTGCTGCTGGAGGCGCTGCTGTTCTTTGGCGTCGCCATGTTTGGTATCCTGCAACTGAACTTTTTCGGCGTGGCCTGGCTGGGCGGCATCCTGTCGCTGATCGTGGCCCTCATCTGGCTCAGCACGTCGCGCCAGTTATTCAGCCTGGACCCGCGCGGCTGGACGTTCGTCGTCGTCATCTCCATCCTGACGCTGATCATCAACGTCATCGGCCTGTTGGGCGGCAACAGCTTTAGCTCACTGTGGTGGTCGTTCATCGCCCCGGTGCTGGCGCTGGTGCTCAGCTTCCTGCCGGGCACGCGGGCGGCGTTTGGCCAGAAGTAACAGGCGCTAAAGACCTCACGCCAAGGACGCCAAGGGGCCAGGGGCGCAAAAGAGTTTCTCTTGGCGCCCCTGGCGCTCTTGGCGTCTTTCTTTTACGTGAAGGCCACTTAACCTGGCCATGACCCGGCTTTCTGAGGTTGCCGGTGGTGGCTGTCCGGCATAAACTTGCGCTGGCCAGACATACGTCCGGCCGCGGCGCGCCATGCGCTACAGGTATGCATGTGGAGAAGGAGCAAGCAATGAGGATACACAGAAACATATGGTTGGTAACGTCGCTGCTGGTGCTGGCGGCGCTCGTTGCGGCGTGCGGCGGGGCGCAGCAAGCGGCCGAAGAGGCCGAGATCGCTGCGCCGGGTGATTCGCTCGTCAGCGGCAACGTAACGTATCTCGACCGCTCGGCCCTGCCGGAAAATGCGGTTGTCGAGGTTGAACTGGTCGATGCATCGCGGGCCGACGCGCCGGCAACCGTGCTGGCGGCCTACTCGACAACCACCGCCGGGGCGCAACAGCCGTTCCCGTTCGAACTGGCCTACGACCCCATGGCAATTGCTCCCGGCGCGCTCGTCCTGGTGCAGGCGCGCATCACCGTTGACGGCGAGTTGCGCTACATCTCGCAGACGGCCACCCCGGTCATTACCAACGGCGCGCCGACCAGCGGCGTGGAAGTGGTGGTCAGCCCGGTGGTCGGCAGCAGCGGCCAGGGCGTGCTGACGGGCACGGTGGCCTACCTGGAGCGCATCGCCCTCGATCCGGCGGCGGTCATCGAGGTGGAGTTGCAGGACGTGTCGTCGGGCGTGCCGGCGGTCGTGGCGACGACGCAGGTCAACGCCGAGGGGCGACAGGTTCCCATCCCGTTTGAACTGCCCTACGACGCAGCGACAATCGACCCGGCGGGCACGTACCTGCTCTATGGTCGCATCCTGGTCAACGGGGCGATCACCTTCGCCTCGGCGACGGGCGTGCCGGTGCTGAGCGGCGGGGCGATGACCAGCAACGTGGGACCTGTCTCTTATACACATCTGACGCTGCCCACGAGCGGTCTAGTGGAGGTCTCGGTGGGTGCCGGATCATTAAAAAAAAAAAGAAACAACAAAAAAAATGAAAGAAAAAAAAAAAACAAAAGCACATCACGCAATTAAACCTGAAACGTTAAGCACAAGTAAAAGCATCACAAAAAAAGAGATGAAAACGCAACACACAACTAG
>CALLZA010000888.1 GCA_937858165.1 uncultured Ardenticatenia bacterium | reverse complement strand
CTCTTCGTATGTACGTCGTGTCGTTTCTCTCTTCATTGCTCGTTCTTATAGTGTTTCACTAGTGTCTCGTTGTGCTGCCTCTATCAGACTCTGTCGCTCACTCTATAGCTGACGAGACCTCACCCTCTGCTTGGTCTTTTCCTGCTTTTTTTTTTAATGATACGGCGACCACCGAGATCTACACTAGATCGCTCGTCGGCAGCGTCAGATGTGTATAAGAGACAGGCTCCAACACCACGCCCGATATGGCCGCGGTCATCGTCGACGGCACGCGCCATGTGGCCATGGCGGCGGCGCGGGCCGGCGCGCGCCTGGTTCACCTCTCGACCGACTCGGTCTTCGGCGGCAACCGCGCCCCCTATGACGAGACGGCCGCGGCCGCGCCCATCAACGACTATGGCCAGGCCAAGGCAGCGGCCGAGGCGCTGGCCCTGGCCCATTCCAACGCCGTCGTCGTCCGCACCTCGCTCATCTATGGCCTGGACGAGATGGACAACGGCACGGCGTGGATGACCGCGGCGTTGCGCGCCGGGCAGCCGGTGACGCTCTTCACCAACCAGCGGCGCAACCCGGTGTGGGTCGAGACGCTCGTCGACGCCTGCCTGGAACTGCTCGACCTGCCCACTACCGGCGTGCTCAACGTCGCCGGGCGGCAGACGCTCAGCCGGGCGGAGTTCGGCTTGCGGCTGCTGGACTATTGGGGCGTGGCCGAGCGCGCCACGCTGAGGCTGGCCGAGGACAGCAGCGGCCGCTGGCCGGTCGATTGCGCGCTGGACGTAAGCCGGGCGACAGGGCTATTGCGGACGCCGCTGTTGGGAGTGGATGAGGTGATAGGTGCAGGGGAGCGGGGCAAGAACCTAGACCCTTAGCGCGCCGCGGAACCCTCGGGCGGCGTAGTAAGAGTCTGCGCCGTTGTGATAGACGAAGACAGTGCCGTAACGAAAGTCGCCAAAGATGGCCCCGCCGAGTTTTCTAATCTCAGAAGGTGTTTTCAGCCAGCTGGACGTCTTTGTGTCGAAGCGCCCCAGTTTCTGTAGTTCGCGATACTGTTCTTCTGTTAGAAGTTCGATGCCCATATCGGCGGCCATGCCCACAGCGCTGTCGGCTGGCTTATTCTCTTTCCTGGCCGCCAGCGCCTCAGGGTCGTAACAGATACTACGGCGGCCCCTGGGGCTTTCGGCTGAACAATCGTAGAAAATGGCCTCGTCCGTCTTCTCATCGCGACCGACCACATCCGGTTCACCGCCGGTTCGTTCCATTTCGCTGAGCGACCACAGCTTTCCAGGATTGACTTCCAGCCTGGCTTGCACGGCGGCCCATTCAAGACCGTTATGGCGATTCATGTTCTTCTCGAAGCGGGCTTTCAACGTTCCTAACAACTGTTGCCGCTCCTCTGGCGACAACTCCTTTTTACTACCATTCATGTTGCTCTTGCCTCCAAAGTCTTGCTGCCGGAAGAGTCGACCAAGTCAATCTCTCCGGTCATCCCCTCGGCCCGCGGCCCGCTCAGCCGGACGGGCGTGACGCGGTTCATCAGGTCGGCGGGGCCGACGGCCGTCACGCGGATGTAGTTGTCGGTATAGCCCACCCAGCGCAGCCCGTCCGGCTCCGCGCCGGCGGCCATCTCCCACAGGACGGGCCGGGTCGCGCCGTGGTAGCGGGCGTGAAAGGCCGTGCTCAGCCGCTCGCCCAGGGCGATGAGCCGCGCCGTCCGCTCCTTCTTCACTGGGCCGGGAACCTGCCCCGGCATCCTGGCCGCGGCCGTGCCAGGGCGCGGGCTGTAGCTGAAGACGTGGAGGCGGCCGAAGGCCAGCGCTTCGACGTACTCCAGCGTCTCGGCGAATATCTCGTCCGTCTCGCCGGGGAAGCCGACAATGAGATCGGTGCTCAGGTTCAGGTCGGGGATGGCGGCGCGGGCCTCGTCGGCCAGGGCGCGGAAGGCGGCGCGGGGCGTGCGCCGGGCCATGCGCCGCAGGATGGTGTCGCTGCCCGATTGCAGCGGCAGGTGTAGGTGGGGCAGGAGACGCGGGTTGTGCCATAGGTCGAAGAACCCCGGCGCAATATCCCACGGCTCCAGCGACGACAGACGAATCCGCGCCACGTCGGTGTCGGCCAGCAGCGCGGCCACCAGTTCGCGCAGCCCGGCCGGCCGGCCCAGGTCGCGGCCGTAGCTGCCCAGATGGACACCGCTGAGCACCACTTCCCGATAGCCCGCGGCGGCAAACCGCTGCACCTCGGCCACCACCTCGGCCAACGGGCGGCTGACGCCCGGCCCGCGGGCCAGAGTCGTCACGCAGAAGGTGCAGCGGTTGTCGCAGCCGTCCTGGACCTTGATGAAGCCGCGCGTGCGGCCGATGCTGCCGGCGGCCGTCTCGCGGGCCAGCGGCTCGCGGTCGAAGAGCGGTGCGTCGGCCGGCAGCGTCGGGTCGAGCAGCAGCGGGATGCGCGCCTTGTCGGCGTTGCTCACGACGTGGGCTACGCCCGGCAGCACGGTCAGCGCATCGGGGGCCAGCGTGGCGTAGCAGCCGGTCAGCACGATGCCGGCGGCCGGGTTGGCGCGGGCGAAGCGACGGGTCAGGTTGCGGGCGTCGCGCGCCGCCTCGGCCGTCACGGCGCAGGTGTTGAGGATAACCGTATCGGCCTCGGCCGCGTCGGGCGTAATGGCGTGCCCGCCCGCGGCCAGCTGGCGGGCCATCGTCTCGATCTCGGCCTGATTGAGGCGGCAGCCGATGGTGTGGAGGTGGATTTTCATCGGACGCACCTACGCCACATCAATAATATAAATCCTCCCCCACGTCCCCAACACCGCCACCGAATACCCCGTCGTAATGCTCAGCCGCGGCCGCTGCCGCACCGTCTCCTTCACCAGATCGAACTCGCTGCTCAGCAGCACGATCCGCCCGCCGGGCCGGACGACGCGCTCCAGCTCGGCCAGCACCGGCGGGTAGAGCTTGGCCGGCTGCTCGGCCGCCCGCAGTTGCTTGCCGAAGGGCAGGTTGCAGGCCACCTTGTCCACCGAGGCGTCGGGCAGGGGCAGTTGGCGGGCGTCCCACTGGCGGATGTCGGGCTGGCTGGTGTCGCCGGCCGTTGGCTTCTTGCGTCCGCCGCGCACGTTCTTGCGCGCCGCGTCCACCCGCTCCGGCTCAATGTCGCCGCCCAGAATGCGGCCGTAGGGTCCGGCCTGCATGCGCTCGTAGAGGATCGTGCCGCTGCCGGCCATCGGGTCGAGGAAGACGTCGTCGGGCCGCGGCTCGGTCAGCAGCACCATCGCCGCCGCCACCGACGGCCGCAGCGCCGCCGGCAACTCCACCTTGCGCTCGAAGCGGTGGCGCATCGTCCGGTCGCTGAGGCGCGCCCCCAGCAGGAACTGGCTGCCCAGCAGGTTGGCCCAGAACTCCACCTGCGCGTCATCGGCCACCGGCGTCCAGCGCGGGTAGCGGGCCTTCAGGGCGCGCCAGATGGTTTCGGTCAGGTTCTTGCGCGTGTACTCGAACTTACCGTACTGGCGGGTGATGACGCGGAAGGTCGGCGGGGCGCTGAAGCGGCGAATGCGCAGGTAGTCGTTGACGGCGCGGCCGACACCCTCCGACTTCTCCACCAGTTCGCCCAGCCCGCGCAGATCGCGCCGCAGACGGGTCAGGTTCTCGGCGTAGGCGATCTGGCTGAACACGTCCTCGGTGGTGCGCAGCCGCAGCAGCTCCTGTGCCGGGCCAGGGTAGTCGAAGACGACGATGCCGTTCTGCTCCTTGGCGAACAGGTAGCGCAGGAAGTGGGGGTTCTTCAGCCGGTCACGAATCTCCAGCCAGGCGATCTCTTCCACGCCGGGCATGGTCTGGGCGTAATAGGTCATGGGGTATTATCCGCAGATTTGGCAGATTATAAAGAACCTCACGCAAAGAGAAAATCTTCTTTGCGCTCTTTGCGGCCTTGGCGATCTTTGCGTGAGGTCTTAAACCGCCTTGCGTGAGGTCTTAAACCGCCGCGCCAAGCAGCACGGCGGCGAACCAGATGAGGAAGTCATACTTGAGCAACTGGCTCAACCGCTCCAGTTGAGGCCCGGTGCGCTCGTGGTGGACGCGCACCATCACGTAGTAGGCCACCGGGAAGACGCCCAGGGCGACGATGTAGGCGTAGATGGGGCGATAGTAGTCGAGTAGATAGGGGGCCAGCATGACGATGGCCGTCACCCCCAGGATGACGAAGAAGAAGATGCGCGCCGGGCGCGGACCCCAGGCGGTGGCGATGGTGCGCACATTGTGGGCCAGGTCGCCGTCGTAATCAGCCAACGTCTTCAGAATTTCGCGGCCCAGGATGCCGACGAAGATGATCGCCCCCAACCACAGCGACGGCTGATGGTTGCCCGCGGCCACACCGCCAAAGATCGGGCTCATGGCCGAGATGAGGGCCACGGTCATATTGCCCAGCAGCACTGTGCTCTTCAACCACACCGAATAGATGTAGAGCAGGGCGTTGGAGAGGATAGCGATGGCCAGCGCCGCGGGACTGATGAGCGCGGCCACGACAATCGACAGCACGGCCATGGCGATGGAGAAGACCAGCGCCGCCCGCGGCGAGACCATGCCGGACGGCAGCGGCCGTTGCGGCTGGTTGATGCGGTCGATCTCGATGTCGCGGTAGTCGTTCCAGGCGTTGGACGAGGCCGAGACACACAGCGTCGCCAGCGCTGCCAGGGCGACCACTCCCCCCCCCCCCGGGCCGGCCACCGCGCCCCCGGGGGGGACCGGCCGCACCCCCGGGCACCCCCCCCCCCTCCCCCTCACACAAACCCACCGCACCCCACAGCACACCCCGGTAAAACCTCGGGGGGGCCGTCCAA
>CALLZA010000887.1 GCA_937858165.1 uncultured Ardenticatenia bacterium | reverse complement strand
TGGTAAGTTAGTGTATATAAGTGAGAGGCACCAACGTGCTGCATGTATTTTTGTACGCCCGCAGAAGACGGCATCACAACTCTAGTCCGCCCAAGAGCCATCGGAGCTGTGTATAAGCGACACCTCAACGTAGGCCTGAACACCAACGCACGCGGTCACTATACCGGCCAGCAGAGCGAGTGCCAGCAACCCTATCTTGTGTGGACGTCTTGTGATCGTCATTGTCAGTCTATCTCTTTTTCTGCTGTTTAGCCGGCGTTCCAGATGGCCCGGTCTTCGATCTCCCAGGCGTGGTCGAGCGTGTGCCAGGCAACATAGCGCACAAAGAAGCGCGGCGACCAGATCTTGCCGCCGCGCGGGCCGCTCTTCGGCAGTTCGCCGCGATGCGCAGCGGCCAGAGCGTCGCGCATCGTCTGGCGGACGGCAGCGTGGGCCTGCCGGACGGCAGGGGCTGCGGCCGGGTCGGCGATGCCCTGGGGCGGCTTGCGGCCCAGCCGCGACAGATAGCCCGCGTCGGCCCCGCGCACGTGGGCGACGATGTCGTCCAGTTCGCGCCCGCCGCCGCGCGGCCCCTTGCGCAGGGCCACACTGACGGCCGACTCGGCGGCGGTGTCGAACGTCTGCCAGACGGCGTTGAGGATGGCCGTCGCGCGTGCCAGTGCAGCAGCGTCGAACGGCGCGCTGTCGGCTTCGGGGATGGCCAGCGGCGCGCCGAAGTCGGTGCCGCTGCTGCCCGGCAGTCGCTCGACGATGGTGAAGTCGGCCACAGTGGCCGGAATGTCGAACGGCAGCCCGGTTGCCATGACGGCGCGGGCATAGCGCGGCCCGTATTCAAGCAGCGCCGCCAGCGCCTCGGCTTCATCGCGGCCGCTGCGGCTCCAGCCGGGCCAGTTGAGCGCCGCGGCAAAAACCTTCTTTGTACCGCTCTCAAGGTAGATAGGAGTCATTGGTTCCTCTTCGGCGCAGCCCTAGCCCGTCAGGGTCTTCTCGATCCGCCGGTCGGGCGCCAGCCATACCAAAGCGATGATGACAAACAACGCGCATGACGCCCACGGCCACACAAAGGCCAGGGGCAGGTAGATCTATTACGCCGTCACTGAACGCCTCCAGTCGCCCCTTGCTCATAAAGGCACGCTAACCGGCCCGGCGGGGGTGAAGGAAGTGATGATGGGCGGCACGCGCCACTGGTTACTTGACTCGTATACCCTTCGGATGCGCTCGAAGTCAGCCGCCTCGCCGCCGCTCAGCGCGGCCATCTCGTCCAGCCCGGCCAGCGTTTCGGCCGGTAGCGTCTCGTCGCCCCCCTCCACGTAGACCAACCCCCAGCTATCCCACGGCAGCAACTCCATTTTGTTTAGCGCGGCCACGTCGCGCACCACATTGCCGCGCACGAACCACAGGCCGTGCATGTCGTGAATGCCGAACGTCTCCGGGTCAGCCGCGCCGCTGCGGCAGAGTTGCCAAGCGTGGCCGCCGGTAATGAACTGGTCTCGTGGCACGTCGAGCGGATCGAAGGGCAGTTGTAGCACGCCCCGTTGCAGCGCGTCCATCTGGGCGTCGACCAGCACCCAGCGCCCTGCGGCGGCGTTCCAATACTCGCCTACCCAGTGGTCTTCATAGTGGTCGGGCAGGAAGTAGCGGCCGAAGCCACAGCGGGCGCGGGCGGGAACGCCCTGGTGGCGCAGCAGGCCGACGAGCAGCAGCGAGAAGTCGCGGCAGTTGCCGACGAGTCGGCTGGCCGGCTGGCGCGGCGCGGCCAGCGGGCGCGGGTCCAGCTCGACGATGTGCCCGTCTCTTATACACATACCCGGACCCCACGAGACCGTACTAGCACTCTGTCGCACTACTCCGTTTCACACAAAAAACACTGAGCAGAGCTCGCTATTA
>CALLZA010000886.1 GCA_937858165.1 uncultured Ardenticatenia bacterium | reverse complement strand
ACGATATGAGATATAGTGTTGATATTGTGGTGTAGTTTGGACGCTAAGACGGTGGGGTTTCACCTGTTGCGAGCTCAGCCGTAAGTTCCAAAGCAGATAGCCGCGTGCGTGTACGGTGTTTTTTTTTTTTCAAGCAGAAGTCGGCATACGAGATCTAGTACGGTCTCGTGGGCTCGGAGATGTGTATAAGAGACAGCACTGACCCGGCGCGGGTGCTGCTGGCCGACGGCGACATGGCCCTGCCGCTGCCGTCGCCCTGCGCCATTTATCTCGACGCCCGGCCGGGCAGCCGCGCCTCCTACGCCCTGGCCGCCCAGGCACAGCCTATCCCCGACGCGGGCGTGACGGTGAAAGATCAGCAGTGGCAGTTCTACGACTGGCGCGAGGGGCCGCGCGGCGAGACGGCCGGCGCGCCGCGCTGGAACGAGGCCAGCCTCATCGGCGTCTTCCGCGGCGATCCCGTGCCCGGGCAAAACCTGACGTTCGTGCTGACCTGGGAGATTGCCGCGCGGCCGGCGGTGGCCTCCCACTTCGGCCTCTACCTGCTGGACGAAGCCAATACGGTCGTGGCGCAACACGACGGCCCCGGCTTCGACAGCACCCAGTGGCGGCCCGGCGACCGCTTCGTCACCTTCCACCCGCTGCCTCTGCCGCCCGACCTGCCGCCCGGCGACTACCGCGCCGGCGTGGCCCTCTACACCTGGCCCGACATCATCCGCGCCGCGCTGCTCGATGGGGCGGATATGGCCACGGCCGACGAACGGATCGTCGTTCCGCCTTAGGTCTATGGTTGGCGAAGTCAGGAAGTGCTCACGCCAAGAACGCCAAGAGAATTCTCCCTTGGCGTTCTTGGCGTGCTCTCTCCTTCCCCTGCATTGCGTGAGCTTTTCTTGCCTCGCTTAGGCCGGTGGCACAACGGGGGTTCATCGGCTATACTGCCGAGGCGGCCGCGCCCGCTGGTGGGGCCTGCCTGACCTGACGTATGACTGTCGAAGAAGAACTGCCCACTCTGCAACCGCGCGCCGCTCGGTCATGGCACTTCAAACGCATTGTGCCGCTGCTCATTCGACCTCGGGCGACGTTGGCGCGCCTCGTGGAGGAAGACCGGCCGAGTTGGCGCGCGCCGATCCTGTTGCTGCTGCTGGCAACAGTTGCCCATGCCCTGCTGACCGGCTCCATCAACGCTGCCGCTCGCGCCGGTGGCGAGGTCGTTCTGCCACCCAACTCCGAATTCTGGACGCCGGAGCAGCAGGCTCAGTTCCTCCAGGCGGCCACGGCCACCAACAACCCGACCTTCAACTACGTCCTGCCCGCGTTGGGGGCAGTGCTGGGGGTGCTGCTGATGTGGCTGGTGGTCAGTTGGCTGCTGCATCTGGTGTTGACGCTGCTCGGCGGCCGTGGCACCAGCCAGGGGGCGATCAACGTCGTCGCCTGGGCCAGTTTGCCGTTCGTCGTGCGAGCAGTGGTGCAGAGCGTGGCCATGCTGCTGACCGATAGCGGGGTAGCCGGCGGCGGTCTATCCGGTTTCGCCCCCGGGGGCGAGGGGTCGCTCAACGTTTTTCTGGCGTCCGTGCTGGGCCAGATCGACCTGTACTTCATCTGGCATGTTATCCTGGTCTACCTCGGGGCGCGACTCAGCAGCCGGCTGCCGCGCGGCAAGACGTGGCTGGCCGTTCTCATCGTGTTTGCGGTGGTCATGGCCATGCGCGCCCTGCCCGATGTAGTTCTGGCCCGCTTCGGCGACCTGACCATTATCCAGCCGTTCCTGTAGCCGCGCCCCATGACCGAACCGACCGCCGACAACTCGGCCGCGCCCTTCATCGCCATCGAAGGCCTGCGCAAATCCTTTGCCCTGGGCGGCGCGGTCGTCCACGCGCTGGCCGGCGTCGATCTGACCATCGACGCCGGGACGTTCCACACCATCATGGGGCCGTCCGGCTCCGGCAAGAGCACGCTGCTCTACCTGCTGGGCGGGCTGGATCGGCCGACGGCCGGCCGCATCGTCGTCAACCGCGCCGCGCTCCAGGACATGGACGAAAACGCCCTGGCCGCCTATCGCCGGGAGATCGTTGGCTTCGTCTTCCAGTCGTTCAATCTCATCCCCAGCCTGAGCGCCTGGGAGAACGTCGCCTTCCCGATGCGCTTTGCCGGCGTGCCGCGGCGCGAACGGCGGGAGCGGGCCTACGCCCTGCTGGAGCGCGTCGGGCTGGCCGACCGGCGGCAGCACCGCCCGTCGGAACTGTCCGGCGGTCAGCAGCAGCGCGTCGCCATCGCTCGTTCGCTGGTCAACGAGCCGCGTCTGGTGCTGGCCGATGAACCGACGGGCAATCTGGACACCACCAGCGGACAGAGTATCATGGAGCTGCTGTCAGAGTTACACCGTGACGGGCGCACCGTCGTCGTCGTCACCCACGACCCACGCATGGCCGCCTATACGACCCATCAGCTCTTTCTGCTCGACGGCTGCACAGTCAGCGCCGACGAGTACCACGCCGTCACCGGCCTGCCGGGCGGCCCTGTGGCGCGTCCTGTGGTGGCCGCGCCGACGAAGTAAGCTATGAATGACGCGCTGCACAGTTTGAGACGAGTTCTGCCGGCCGCCGCTCTGGTGGTCGTGTTGCTGCTACTGGCCGTCCACCCGCCGGCCGGCTGGGCGCAGGAAGCGACGGCCACAGCCACGGCCACAACCGAAGCGACCCAGCCACCCGATCCCGGCAACCTGAGCATTACCGCCGTCCAGCCGGGCACAGTCGTCAACACCGGCGACACCCAGATCGTCGTGACCGGCACGGGCTTTGTCGATGGTTCGGTCGTTGTCCTGTCCAACTGGGGCGGGCTGGAGACGACGTTCGTCAGCCGCCAGGTATTGCGGGCAACGGTTGTGGCCGGCGTGCCGGCCGGGTCCTACGACGTGCAGGTGGTGAACCCCAACGCGGCGACGGCCGTGCTGCGCGGCGGGCTGGCCGTTGTCTTACCCGCCGGGCCGACGGACACGCCGGAGCCGACAGCCACGGCCGCGCCGACCGACTTCATCCGCCCCCTGCTCGTCGTGCAGTCCTATGGGGCCAGCGCACCGCAGATCACCCCCAACCAGAACCTCGACTTTGAGATGACCATCGTCAACGCCGGGCAGGCTGCGGCGGCCAACGTCCTGGCGACGTTCGTCAGCGGTGACTTTGTGCCGCGGGCCACCGGCGGCGTGCGCGCGCTGGGCAGCATCGCCCCCGGTCAGCCGGTACGCTTCTGGCAGCCGCTCTTCGCCACGGCCGACTTGCGCGGCAAGGCAACGGCCGTGCTCAAAGTGACGACAACCTACACCGACATCAACGGCCAGAGCTATGAGTCGTCGTTCGAACTGACCTTCCCGGTCGTGCCCCAGGCCAGCGGCGGCGCGGCGGCTACGGCCACGCCGACGCCGACGACGACGCCCACCGCCGGGCCGCGCCAACGGCCGCAACTGCTGGTGACCGGCTACACCACCGAGCCGGAGACGCTCCAGCCCGGCCTGCCGTTCACTTTGACCATGGACGTCAGCAACGAGGGGCAGGCCAACGCGCGCAACGTCGTCCTCATCGTCGGCGGCGGTAGCGCCGGGAGCAGCACGGCCGACGGTACGCCGGAGCCGGGCGGGGTCAGCGGCGCGGGCGGTTCCTTCACCGAGTTCGCGCCCATCGGCTCGTCCAACGTCAGCCGGCTGGGCGATCTGGCTGCCGGCGAGGGGCGCGCGGCGGCGCAGCAGCTCATCGTCAACACGACGACCAAGCCCGGCGCCTATCCGGTCAAGGTCTCCTTCGTCTACACCGACAACAACGGCATCAACTATACCGACGACCAAGTGATCACGCTGCTCGTCTTCCAGCAACCCCAGGTGGAGATGAACTTCTACACCTCGGAGCCGACGCTCTTTGCCGGGGAGCCGGGCGGGCTGCCGCTGCAACTGGTCAACACTGGCCGCAACGCCGTTGTCTTCGGCAACTTCACCGTCAACGCCGAGAATGCGGAGCTGACCAACAACGCCATCTTCGTCGGCGCGCTGGAGCCGGGCGGCTTTTTTCCGCTCGACGCATTTATTACGCCCTTCGAGCCAGGGCCGCTCGACCTGCAACTGAGCGTCACCTACACCGACGACTTCAACCGACCGGCGGTCATCACCGACACGCTGACCATTGAGGTACTGGAGGCCATCCCGGTCGAGCCGGAGCTGCCGCTGGGGCCGGACGGGCTGCCTATTGAGGAGGTTCCAGTGGACGACGGCGGCGCGACGACGGAAGAGAGCCTCGGCCAGCGCATCTGGCGCTTCATCCGCGGCCTGTTCGGGCTGGGCAGCGACACCTCCACCGGCGGCGAGCAAGCGCCAGTCGAGGAGTTCCCCGTCCAAGAGGGCGAGTTCGCGCCATGAAATTTTTCGACCTACTGGCGCTGATTATCGGCAATCTGGCGCGGCGCAAGGGGCGCGTGGCGCTGACGGCCGTCGGCGTCATCATCGGCACGACGGCCGTCGTCCTGCTCGTCTCGCTCGGCGTCGGGCTACAGAAGAATGCCGAGTCACAACTGGGCGGCATCGGCGACCTGACGCGCATCACCGTCTACCCCGGCTTCACGGAAGGGGGCGGGCCGGTGGTCATCGACGCGGCGGGCGGCGGCCCGCCGGAACAGACTGCGCCGCTGAACAACGCCGCGCTGGCCTCCATCGCCGCCCTGCCCGGCGTCACCGCCGTCATCCCCCAGGACTACTTCCAGGCCGGGGCGACGATCAAGATCAACCGGTTGGAGGGCGGCGGCAGCATTTTGGGCGCGGGCACCGGTGATCTATCGACGCTGGGCGTGACCGCGGCGCAAGGCACGACCGAACTTCTGCCGGGCACAGTCATCGTCGGCTCACAGGTGGCCAACAACTTCTATGACCCCCGCCTGCGCCCCGGCCAGGAGCCGCCCGCGCCGCCCGACCTCTACGACCAGACGCTCAACATCCAACTGATGAAGTGGCTGGAAGACGGCACGGTCGTCACCAAGGACGTGCGCGCCCGCGTCGTCGGCGTGCTGGAGGAGGCGCGCGACGAGCCGGATTGGTCAATCTACATGCCGCTGACCGAGGTCGAGCGCCACAACGCCTGGGCCACTGGCCAGCGCATCGACCGCAACAAGACCGGCTACAACACGGTCATCGTCAAGGTCGACGACGTAGATAACGTCCTTGACGTGACCGACCAGATCACCGCCCTCGGCTTCCAGGCCTACACGCCGCAGTCGTTCGTCCAGGGCATCAGTGGCTTCTACATGATCTTGCAGATCGTCTTCGGGGCCATGGGGGCCATCGCCCTACTGGTGGCGGCCATCGGCATCGCCAACACCATGACCATGGCCATCCTGGAGCGCACGCGCGAGATCGGGCTGATGAAGGCGGTGGGGGCCAGCAACCGCGACGTGCTGGCCATCTTCCTGGGCGAGGCGGCGGGCATCGGTTTCATCGGCGGGTTGGGCGGCATCGTCATTAGCTGGGGGCTAGGCCAGGTGCTCAACGTCATCGTCCTGGGCTACCTGGCCGGTCAGGCGGCGCAAACCGGCGCGCCGCCGCCCACCGGAGCCATCGCCACACCGCTATGGCTACCCTCGGCAGCGCTGCTCTTCGCCACGCTCATGGGCCTCGTGTCGGGCCTCTATCCCGCCCTCAGCGCGGCGACGCTCGCCCCTGTGGCGGCGCTCAAATACGAATAAGAACCTCACGCAAAGATCGCCAAGAGCGCAAAGAACGCCAAGAAGTATTTATCTTCTTGGCGTTCTTTGCGTCCTTAGCGAGCTTTGCGTGAGGTCCTTGTTTTTCTTACTCGTTTGTGCTCGAGCCGGCGAAGGGCGTGCCGAACGAGCCGTTCAGCCGTTCCAGTGCCGCCGCGTCGTCGCCGACGTAGAAGATGATGGTATCGCCCATGCGGTAGAAGTGGGGCGTGCCCGCCCAGCGCAGGCTGATGTCGTTGATCATGCCGCCGTCGCTGGAGACGGTGGCCGCCGCCGCTTCGGCCGCGGCCTCGTCCTCGAACTGGTAGACCTGGAACTCGGCATCGTCAACGATGTAGGTCTGGCCCACCGCGCCGTCGAACAGCGACACCGGAACCTCACCGCCGGTGGTCACGGTCGCCCCAGCGCTTTCCCACTCGCTGACGAAGGCGGGCGAGTCCATGTCTTCGCCGTCATCGCCGGCGGTGGTCGATTCGTCGTCATCGCTGCCGCTCGTCCCGCCCTGGCCGTCGCCGGAGTCGCCAATCGTCTCGGCGTCGCCGGGGGAGACGCTCTCGTCGGCCACGTCGTCATCGACGTTCTGGCCTTCGTTATCGACGGCGGCGTCCTCGGCTGCTTCCAGCGCGCCACCGTCAGCGGTATCGTCGTCGCCTTCCAGCGTGTCCGGCGCGGCAACCTGGCCGCCCTGTTCGCCGGTCGAGAGGGGGGCATCCTCACCGCCGCAAGCCGACAGAAGGCCCAGGGTCAGGGCCAGAAGTAGTAGCAAATGCGTTTTTCTTTGTTTCATTATGAGTGGTGACTCCTTTTGAGTATCAGGAGCATTTTAAAGGCAAGCGGGATGGCGCGGCAACGGCCAATTGACCAGATGTGGCGGGTGCCAGTGTAGCCGACCAGAAAGGATGCGCATGGGCAAGACGGCCGTGAGCCCATGCGCTTCACTCAGGCGTCGGTCGGGCAATTGGCAAGAGAAGTGCGGGACAACCCTACCCGCCCAACTCTATAGCGACAGTCTTCGCAACGTCTGCGCGTTGAGGGCGACAATAATGGTACTAAGGGCCATCAGGGCCGCGCCCAGCGCCGGGGGCGGCAGGATTCCCCACGGCGCGAGCACTCCGGCCGCCAGCGGGATGGCGACGACGTTGTAGCCGGCGGCCCACCAGATGTTCTGTACCATCTTGCGATAGGAGGCGCGGCTGAGGTGAATCAGCCGCGCCACGTCCAGGGGATCGTTCTTGACCAGGATAATACCGGCCGACTCGATGGCCACGTCGGTGCCGCTGCCGACAGCTACACCCACGTCGGCGCGGGCCAACGCCGGCGCATCGTTCACGCCGTCGCCGACCATCACCACGCGCTTGCCTTCGGCCTGTAGGGCGCGCACGTGCTTCTCCTTGTCCTCCGGCAGCACCTGGGCAAAGTGGCGGTCGATGCCCAACGCCTGCGCCACCGCCCCGGCCACGGCCTGGCTGTCGCCGGTGATCATGACCACTTCGATGCCCATGTCATGAAGCTCCGACACAGCCGCTCGGCTCTCCGGCCGGATGACGTCGGCCAGGGCGAACGCTGCCACGGGCTGCCCATCGCGTACCAGATAGACGACCGTCTGCCCTTGTTCGCCGGCGCAGCGGGCAAAGTCGGTCAGAGCCGCCGGCGCGGCGAGGCTCAGATGCTCCAGCAGGCGCGGCCCGCCAACGTGGACGCGTTCCGCGCCAACAGTGGCAACCACACCACGCCCCTTCAGGGCCTCAAACTGCTGCACCGGCGGCAAGGGGCGGCCCAGCTCGGCGGCGCGCTGGCGCAGGGCGCGGGCGATCATGTGCTCCGAGTCCCCCTCGACGGCCGCCGCCAGGGCCAACACTTCGTCACGATCCTGCCCGTTGGTCGCGACCCAATTGGCGACACCCTGCTCCCCTTTTGTCAGCGTGCCTGTCTTGTCGAACAGCACCACGTCGGCGATGCGGGCGCTTTCCAGGGCGGCCCGGTCGCGCACCAGGATGCCGTTGTTGGCTGCCAGCGAGGTGGTCAGGGCAACGACCAGCGGCACAGCCAGGCCCAACGCATGGGGGCAGGCGATGACGAGCACCGTGACGACGCGCACCAGCACTTCCTGATCCCAGCCCACCGCGGCCAGCCAGACGGCGGCTGTCAGCGCCGCGGCAGCCAGGGCGATGTAGAACAGCCAGCCGGCGGCGCGGTCGGCCAGCAGTTGGGCGCGCGAACGGCTGCGCTGGGCGTCGGCCACCAGACGCATGATGCCGGAGAGCGCGGTGGCTTCGCCCACGGCCGTCACCCGGATGCGCAGTGCGCCGTCGCCGGCGTTGACCGTCCCGGCGATGACGCGGTCGCCCGGCTGCTTGTCCACCGGCGCCGATTCCCCGGTGATCATGGCCTCGTCGAGCGACGTATTGCCGTCGAACACTTCGCCGTCGGCGGGCACGCCGGCTCCCGGACGCACCAGCACCCGGTCGCCCACGGCCAACGCCGCCGCGGGCACCATCTCGACGCCGTCGGCTGTCAGTCGCTCGGCCGTGTCCGGCAGCAGGTGGGCCAGCGCGTCAAGCGCGCCCGACGCCTGACGCACGCTGCGCATCTCCAGCCAGTGGCCCAGCAACATCACGTCGATCAGCGTGACCAGCTCCCAGAAGAAGCTCTCGCCCAAGTCGAACAGGACGGTCGCCAGACTGTAGACGAAGGCCACGCTGATGGCCAGGGAGATAAGCGTCATCATGCCCGGCCGGCGCGCGGCCCACTCGTCGCGCGCCATGTCCAGGAAGGGCAAGCCGCCATAGAGAAAGATGACGACCGACAGGACGGGCGCGATCCACTGGCTGCCCGGAAATGCGGGCGGCATGAAGCCCAGCCACATCTGGATCATGGGGCTATAGATCAGGACAGGAATAGACAAAACAAGACAGACCCAGAAGCGGTTGCGAAACAGCAACTCGTGACCAGTGTGGTCCGTGCCGTGGGCCGCGTGTGTGTCCTGGGGCGCGCCTCTGTCGTGGGGCGTGGGTGGGGCGTTGAGCGCGGCGGCTTGCCCGTGGGCCACATCAGCCCGGGCAGGAGGGTGAGCCGGACGGTGGGCGTCGTGCCCGTGGTCGACGGCCGACCCATGAGCGGTATGGCCCTCATCGGTCAGTGGCCGATGGGTAGGTTCAGCTTCAGTCCGATCATGCTCGTGCATGGCACACTCCTCAAACCGCGGTCGGCCGTCTGCGCCAACAGTGGCTCCTGCTAAGGACCGACGACCAGGGTACCGACCATGCCGGCTTCCTTGTGCCCGGCCACGGTACAGAAGAACTCGTACTCGCCCGGCTCAGTCGGCGTGAACTCCAGCACGGCGCGACCACCGCCCGGCGGCGCGGCGACGTGCAGAGCCAACTCATGGGCATCCTCGGTCATCGCGTGGTCGTCGGCTTCGCCCTCGGCGGCGTGAACGTCATGGACAGCGATCTCGCGCACACTGAAGTCGTGTTCCAGCGCGCCGGCGTTCTCCAGCGTCAGCCGCACCGGCTGGTTGACGCCCACCTCCAGGCGCTCGTTGTCAAAGGCGATGTCGGTGGCGATCAGCGACAGGTCGGTCGCCGTTTCCTCTTGCTGTCCGCCGCCGCAAGCCGCCACCAAGAGCGCCAGCAGCGCCAGAATCAAAACCATTCGTTTCATGTTGGTGTTCTCCTTATGTGTTACTGCTAGACGGTTCAGTATAGCCCACAGCCGGGCGTGCCCGATGCGCCAAATGGCCTGTTATCGGCCAGCAGTTTCGGCCAATTTGCCCGTGGCCCCTCTTCTGCTACAATGCTCGTGAAAAGTTGCACGATTGGCGCTCGCAAAGTGCGTCCAATGCGATTCACGAAACGCGGTTGCTGGAAGCTCAGGAAAACCCGTTGTGGAGCACGAAATCCCGGACATTGTCATCGGCCGTCTACCCGTCTACTTGCGCGAACTCAGCCGGCTGGAGCGCGAGCCTGACCGGCTGACGACTTCCTCTCACGAGTTAGCCGAACGTCTGGGCATCAGTTCGGCTCAGATTCGCAAAGACCTGTCCCACTTCGGCGAGTTCGGCAAGCAGGGCACCGGCTACCACATCCACTACCTCATCGACCGGCTGACCGAAATCCTGCGCCTGACCCACGAGTGGCCGGTGGCCCTCATCGGCGCGGGCTTCCTGGGCCACGCCCTGGCCAGCTATCGCGGCTTCCAGCGGCGCGGCTTCGTCATCACCGCCGTCTTCGACAGCGACCCGGCCAAGGTCGGCGCGACCATCGGCGAACTGACCGTGCGCGACGCGGCTGAGCTGGAAACGGCGCTGCGCGCGGACGGCATCCAGATCGCTATCCTGGCCGTCCCCGCCGACGCGGCGCAGGCAACGGCCGACCGTCTGGTGGCCGCCGGCGTGCGGGCCATCCTCAGCTATGCCCCCGCCTCGCTGACCGTGCCGCCCGGCGTCCACGTCAGTTATAGCGACCCGGTGGTGCAGTTGCAGCAGATGACGTACTATCTGCGGCCGCAGGATGGCTGACCGACGACGGATGACCGCCGACCGCCGTCCGCCCGCAGATCAGGTTCCAGGGGCCAGGGGCCAGGGGCCAGGGAAGAGCGTTCTTCCCCTGGAACCTGGAACCTGGAACCCGGCCCCTTCTGCCCGGCCAGTGCTGAAATGGGTCGGTGGCAAGGGGCGGTTGCTGCCCGAACTGCTGGCGCGGCTGCCGCAGACGTTGGGGGCTTACCATGAGCCGTTTGTCGGCGGTGGAGCGCTGTTCTTCGCCTTGGCCGGAACGGGTCGGCTGGGCCAGGTCTATCTGTCCGACGCCAACGCCGCCCTCATCGACGTTTATCTGGCGCTGCGCGACGACGTAGATAGGGTCATTGCCGCCCTGCGCGGCCACCGCTACGACCGCGACCACTACTATCGCGTTCGCGCCCAACGGCCGGCGGAGCTGTCCTTGCCGGAGCGGGCGGCGCGGGTCATTTTCCTCAACAAGACGTGCTACAACGGCCTCTATCGCGAGAACCGCGCCGGACAGTTCAACGTGCCCTTCGGCCGCTACGTCAACCCGACCATCTGCGACGAGCCAAACCTGCGCGCCGCGTCGGCGATTCTGCAACAGGTCGACATCGCCCGCCGCCGCTTCGACACCGTATTAGACCTGTCTCTTATACACATCTCCGAGCCCACGAGACCGTACTAGATCTCGTATGCCGTCTTCTGCTTGAAAAAAAACACCATCTAACTCTTCTACCACTGCCGCACTGATGTGACTTAGAGGCCCTATTACTCTACGTACACAGACCCCACTACCTGCTCTGGCATGGTTTGTAGGCAGAACATACATCCAACTCAACATGCTACGTC
>CALLZA010000885.1 GCA_937858165.1 uncultured Ardenticatenia bacterium | reverse complement strand
TGTCAGTGTGTGCATTGAGGTTATTGTTACTTATGTACTGGTTGCTTGGGTGCTTTTATTGTTATCACGAGAGATTGGTCTTGTTTGGGGTTGATTTTTTTTTTTTTGTCAAGCAGAAGACGGCATACGAGATCTAGTACGGTCTCGTGGGCTCGGAGATGTGTATAAGAGACAGGCGACGGATCGCCCGCTCCGGCAGCTATGAGACCTACGTCATCGCCGGCGACGAGGAACAGGCCATCGACGCTTATGGCCGCACCACTGAACCGATCCCGTTCGCTTTTGATACGGAGCGGAATGGGGAGTACGTCGTCTTCCTTGTGGACGTTGACCGCGGGCGGGCATCGGTGATGTACGACATGCCGCCACTGGTGACGCGGTTGGCCTTTGGCGGCGGCCACCGCCTGCTGAGTCTGGCCCTGGCCGGGCTGGCTGGGCTGTTGTTGCTACTGCTGCTGTTGCGCGAACTGGCGCTGCGCAATGAGCGCCTGTGGATGGAGACGGGTTGCCCCCGCTGCCGGGAGCAGGAGCTGATGCGCATCACCCGGCGCACCAGCGACCGCCTGCTGCACCTATTCGGCATTCCCGCCTACCGCTATCGCTGCCGCAACTGCACCTGGGAGGGCACGCGACTGAGCGAGGCGGGGCGGTCGATCTCGCCCGGGGCGTCGATCACCCGCATCGAAGGGTTGCGCTAGTCGGCGAAGCGCAACGCCACACGCCGGACGCGCGTCGCCAGCGGGTCAAAGCCCAGGGCGGCCAGTACGTCGTCGGGTCGGGCCGTCTGCGTCGCCGACTGCACCAAGCGTAGGCGCAAGCGAGGCGCGCCGTCCTCGTCTTCTTCCACCGCCACGTCGAGGAGTAACGGCCGCAGATCGAACGTCTGCGGGCGGGAGTCCTTCGGCCGGCGGCGCTCGCGCATGAGGCTGCCGGCAGCCAGCAGTTCCGCCACCGACCGGCGCAAGCCCTCCCCGTCTACGCCGTCCGGGAAGCCCACCTCATAGACCGACTCGGCCAACTGCTGCTGGAGCGACGGCGCGACCAGCGGCACTTGGGCCACGTCGCTGATAACGATACCCGGCGCCATACGGGCCATCAGCCGTGCGCCAAACACCTCCGGGGCCATGGCCTCGGTCAGCCACACATCGGCCACCTCGGCCGCGCTCGTGTAGCCTAGCGGCAGAGCGGCGGCCAGCGCCAGGCGCGGCCGGCGGTTGAACCCCTGGGTATAAGCCACAGGCAGCGCGGCGCGGTTCAGCGCCCGCTCCAGCGCGCGGGCCAAGTCAAGGTGACTGATATAGCGCGCCGGGCCATCCTTGCTGAAGGTCAGGCGCAGGCGCTGGACGGGGCGTGGGGCTTGGCTCTCTTCGGTCACAGGGGATTGATACCACGTTCGCCGGGCGTTGGGTACAATCCGGCTTATGAGCCGCCACGCCACCCTCCGCCTACTTTGGTTCATCCCCTGGGTCTGGCTGCTTCTGGCCCTGCCGGCCTGTGTCCGGCCGGGGCCACGGCCCGATATGGAAGCCCAGACCACGACCACCGCGCCGCCGGCCGCACCGACCATCGATCCCACTTCGGCCGCGCCGGTGGCGGGCCAACTGGGCACGCCCATCCCCGACTACGCTGGCCAGCCCACACCCGACGCCCCCCATTACGACGTCGCCCCGGCAAACGGAAGCAGTGTCGGCAGCCACACCGTCGCCGCCGGCGAGACGCTGGGCACCATCGCCCAGCGCTACAATACCACCGTCGCCGACCTTATCACCCTCAACGCCCTGACCAACCCCGACGTCATCAGCGTCGGCCAACAACTTCAGGTGCCGGGGGTGGAGATTGAGCGCGTCGTCGGCCCGGAGTTCAAGATCGTGCCCGACTCGGAGCTGGTCTATGGCCCCGGAGCGGCCGACTTCGACACCCGCGCCTTTGTCACCGCGCTGGGCGGGCGGCTGGTGAGCCATCAGGAAGAGGTCGAGGGGCAGAGCATGGACGGCCCGGCCATCGTGCAACTGGTGGCCGACCGCTACAGCGTCAGCCCACGGCTGCTGCTGGCCGTGCTGGAGCACCAGGCCGGCTGGGTAACGCAGGCTAGGCCGCCGGAGCGCGCCAACCTGCTCGGCTACGTCGGGACGACAGCTTCGCCTGGCCTCTACGTCCAACTCAGTTGGGCGGCCAACTTGCTCAATCTAGGCTTCTATGGCCGGGCGGATGGCGGTCTGCGCGGCTTCAACCTGGGCGAGACAACGCAGGTAACCTTTGCGCCGGCTGTAAACCATGGCACCGCCGGCGTCCAGCGCTTTCTGGGCGCGGTCGAGGGCCTGTCTCTTATACACATCTCCGAGCCCACGAGACCGTACTAGATCTCGTATGCCGTCTTCTGCTTGAAAAAAAAAAAGACAAACGAACTAACGACGACATGTATGACGCAGACGATACGACGCTCACTGACGCAGTACACACAGGCAACCGAAGCACTCTAGAGCAAGATGAGTGCTGCTACCCACATG
>CALLZA010000884.1 GCA_937858165.1 uncultured Ardenticatenia bacterium | reverse complement strand
TATTAGTCGTTTGTCGTCTGTGTATAATTGCTTAACATTTCAATGTAGATCGTACGTCAATTATGAAGGGTACTGACTGGAGATGCGTATGTGTGTGTGTGTTTGTGTTTGTTTTTTTTTTTCAAGCAGAAGACGGCATACGAGATCTAGTACGGTCTCGTGGGCTCGGAGATGTGTATAAGAGACAGGTAAGAGAGAGCAACCACAGATAACACAGATTGGTCTGCTGATAATCTGTGGTTGCTCTTTTATCCTTCGACTTTAGCCAGGAAGTCGTGGATGTGACCGAGGAGTGCCGCCGGCTGGTCGCGGTGGATGGCGTGGCCGCTGTCGGCGACAAACGTTAGCCGCCCGCCGGGAATGCGCTCGGCCAGTCGCCGCGCGTCGCGCGGTGTGTTGCCGACTTCGCCGTCGCCGTTGAGCAGTAGCACCGGGCACTCGATGCGCGCCGCCTGCTCATAACAGATGTTGCCGCCGCGGGCGCTGATGGCCCGCGCCGCCCCGACCCAGCCCTCGATCATGGACTCCAGTTGCTCGGCGCCGTGGCGCTCGATGATCTGTTGCCGCCACCTCTCGCGCTCCGCCCCCCAGGCGCTGACGGGCAGCCAGCGCTCTACCGAGGCCAGCTCCTCCGGCGAGATGACGCCCGACACTCCCCAGGCGATGACGCCGCGCACCAGATCGGGCCGCGCCGCGGCCAGCAGGAGCGACGCCTCGGCCCCGTCGCTGAAGCCCAACACCGTCACCGGCCCCAGCGCCAACTGGTCGAGCAGCGCCGCCAGGTCGGCCGCGTCGCGCTCATAGAAGTCGGGTGGGAAGTGGCGGTTGGGCGGCCGGCTGGCCCCAAAGCCGCGCAAGTCGGGAGCGATGACGTGGTGGTCGGCAGCGAATTCGGCTATGAGGTCGCCCAGGTCGCCCAACGCCGTGCCGGTGAAGCCATGGATGAAGAGGAGCGGTTGGCCGTCGGCCGGGCCAAGGTCGAGGTAGGAGAGGTGTACGTGGTCGATGTCGGCTGTTTTGCGGGTCATGGTGCTTCTTGTCTATCCGACGGTTACATGCGGAAGGTGCCGTAGGCGGCGGCGGGCAGTGGCGCGTGGGACGCGGCGGCGAAGGCCAGGGCCAGCGCGGCGCGGGTCTTCACCGGATCGAGGATGCCGTCGTCCCACAGGCGGGCTGTGGCGTAATAGGGGCTGCTCTCGCGGGCATACTGCTCCAGGATAGGCCGCTTGAACTTCTCTTCGGCCAGGCGCTTCTCGCTGTCGGTCGGGTCGTCGAGCTGGTGGAAGACCTGTTTTTTGCCCACCGTCCAGAGGGTGTCGGCCGCCGCGTCGCCGCTCATGACGCTGATGCGGCTGTTGGGCCAGGAGAAGAGGAAGCGCGGGTCATAGGCGCGTCCGCTCATACCGTAGTTGCCTGCGCCGTGGCTAACGCCGTGGAGCAGGGTGATGCGCGGCACGTTGACGTTGCTGACGGCCATGACCATCTTGGCCCCGTGCTTGGCAATGCCCTCGTTTTCGTACTGCTTGCCGACCATGAAGCCGGCGATGTTCTGCATGAACAGCAACGGCGTGCCCCGCTGGCCGCAGAGCTGGATGAAGTGGGTGGCCTTCAGCGACGACTCGCTGAATAGCAGCCCGTTGTTGGCGACGATGCCGACCGGCAGGCCCAGGATATGGGCGAAGCCGCAGACGACGGTTAGACCGTAGCGTGCCTTGAACTCCGTCAGGCGGGAACCGTCGACCAGTCGGGCGATGATCTCGCGCACTTCGTAGGTCTGGCGCGGGTCGGCGGGGATGATGCCGTATAGCTCATCGGCCGGGAAGAGGGGCTCTTCCGGCGGCTGTGTCGGCAGGGGGATGGCCCGCGGCGCGGCCAGGTGGTGGGGGGCCAGATGGGCGACGATCTCGCGCACCTTGTCCAGCGCTTCGGCCTCCGTTTCGGCCCTGTCTCTTATACACATCTGACGCTGCCGACGAGCGATCTAGGGTAGATCTCGGTGGCCGCCGTATCATTAAAAAAAAAAACAATACATAGAGCTGCGATGTGCACGTGCAATGATAAAATAATCAGAAAGGCGTTAGGAACACAGTCAAATATAAATA
>CALLZA010000883.1 GCA_937858165.1 uncultured Ardenticatenia bacterium | reverse complement strand
TAGTAAGATGTCATCGTTAACTGATTAATCTGAGTAGCTTTGCTAGTATGCGCGTATAGTTATTCGTCATATAGTTGTTATGTGTATGATTAGGTTAGTCAGTGGGAATATGGGTTGTTGTTTGTTTTTTTTTCAAGCAGAAGACGGCATACGAGATCTAGTACGGTCTCGTGGGCTCGGAGATGTGTATAAGAGACAGGTCGTATGGCCTGTTGCCGCGCTCATGGGGGCAATTGTGGCCCGAAGGCGCGCCGGCGGCAACCTTGGCGCGCCGCTTAACCCGACGTTAACCCGTCACTGCCGCGCCGTTAACAAGCCGTTGACGGTGACTTAAAACGTTGGGGATAACATGGTAGGCTGACAGACGAACAAATTGCCACACGATTGCCAACAACGAGGTTACCCCCATGCACATTCTTGTCACCAACGATGATGGCGTCACCGCCCCCGGCTTGCTGGCCCTGGCGCAGGGCCTGCGCCGCTTCGGCGAGGTCAGCGTCCTGGCCCCCGATCACGATTGGTCGGGCGGCGGCCACGTGAAGACATTGCGCCGGCCGCTGCGCGTGCGCCGGGTGCGGCTGGCCGACGGCAGCAGCGCCCTGGCCAGCGACGGCGCGCCCTCTGATTGCGTTGCTCTGGGCGTCATGGGCTTGTTGCCCCACCGAGTTGACCTGGTGGTGTCGGGCATTAACCCGGCGGCCAACCTGGGCCATGACGTCACCTACTCCGGCACAGTGACGGCGGTGATGGAGAGCATCATCTGGGGCGTGCCCGGCGTGGCCGTCTCGCTCGACGGTGGCGATCGCGACAGCATGGAACTGGACTACGAGCCGGCCGTGACTATCGCCGCCCGCGTCGTCGAGCAGGTCATCGAGCGCGGACTACCCAAGGGAGTCTTTCTCAACGTCAACGTACCGGGTGGGCCGCTGGCGACCATTAAGGGCGTGCAGCCGACGTGCCAGGGGTTGCGTGTCTACCGCGACCGGCTGGACAAGCGCATCGACCCGCGCGGCGGCGACTACTACTGGATCGGCGGCGACCGGCCGACCGGCGTGCCCAAGGAAGGCACGGACGTCGGCGCGCTGGCCTCCGGCTACGCCTCGGTCACGCCGTTGCGCCTCGACATGACGGCCCACGAACTGCTGCCAATGATGCGCGAATGGGAGTGGCAGCCGCAGCCGGGGCCGCAGCCGCTGCGCCATAGCGCCAACGGCCATTAGCGGCGCTGTTTGGTCGCGCTCGCTTACTGGTAGCTCGGCGGGCTGGGGTTGCCCACGAACCAGGTGATGTAGACGAACAGGCCGATGAGCGTCGCCAGCATGTAGAGGGCGTAGGCGACGCGCATGAACGCCTTGTAGTTGTTGAAGCGTAGGAACCTGGGCATCAGCTTGTTGGCCCGCAGCGTGACGAACAGGCCGAAGACGAGGGCCAGTGTGCCTACGGCGGCGTGGATGCGCGTCGTGGCGATGGCCGATAGCGGCAGCCCGGCCGGGTTGTCCGGCGGGGCCACGAAGTCGCGGAAGGGCAGCACCATCAGCCACAGGACGAGGATGGCGTTCAGCGTCGCCGCGCCGGTCTGGAACCAGCGATGGGCGCGATACTGTCCGCGTACGGCCAGGACAACGCCAATCGTCAAAAGGACAGCTACCAACGCGCTCAGCAACAGCGTCATGTCCGCCGCCCAGTTGGCGCTCGTGCCCAGGAAGCCGGGTTGATGCAGCAGATCGTTCATGATCGCCTCCGCACTTGTGGTTAGTAAGCAGTGGTCAGTGGTCAGCGAATTGGCTCTCTGACCACTGATCCCTGACCACTGACCACTGCTAACTGCTTCTAGTGACTTATAATCTTGCTTAAGAACAACTTCGTCCGCTCATGCTTCGGGTCGTTGAAGAGGACACGGGGCGCGGCCGTCTCGACGATGCACCCCTGATCCATAAAGACGACGCGGTCAGCCGCCGACCGGGCAAAGCCCATCTCGTGCGTCACGACCACCATCGTCATGCCCCCTTTGGCCAGGTCGAGCATCACATCGAGCACTTCCTTGATCATCTCCGGGTCGAGGGCGCTGGTCGGTTCATCGAAGAGCATGATCTTGGGGTTCATGGCCAGCGAACGGGCAATGGCCACGCGCTGCTGCTGGCCGCCCGAAAGCTGGCGTGGGAAAGCTTTGGCCTTCTCAGGAATGCCGACGCGCTCCAACTGCTCCATGGCGATGCGCTCGGCCTCAGGACGGTTGCGCTTGCGGATCAGTCGCTGCGCCAGGGTGATGTTGTCCAGCACGCTCAAGTGGCCGAACAGGTTGAACTGCTGGAAGACCATGCCCACTTCGGCGCGCACTTCGTTGATGTTCGTCTTCTTATCTTCCAGATGGACGCCGTCGATGATGATCTCCCCCTCGGTCGGCACTTCCAGGTGGTTGATGCAGCGCAAGACGGTACTCTTGCCGGAGCCGCTCGGCCCGACGACGACGACCACCTCGCCCCGGCGCACCGTCATGCTGAAGCCGCAGACGGCCGTGACGTTGCCGAAGACCTTGAAGAGATTGTCAATAACGATGATATTGTCGCCGTGGGCGCGGGTTGCCGCGTCTTGAGTGGGTGCGTCGTTAGCGGGCATTCTGTCTCAGCCTCCGTTCGTACCAGCGCAGCAACAGGCTCAGGGTAATTGTCATGGTTAGATAGAGAAAGGTTAGCACCAGGTAGCCCTCGCGAAAGCGAAAGGTACTGCCGGTGTGGAGGCGGGCCATCTGGGTGATGTCGCGCACGGCCAGCACCGAGATGAGCGACGAATCCTTGAGCATGGCGATGAAGTCGTTGCCCAGCGCGGGCAAGACGTTGCGGATGGCCTGGGGCAAGATGACAAAGCGCATTGCCTGGCCGCCGTTCAGCCCCAGTGAGCGCGCCGCCTCCATCTGGCCGTGCGGCACGGACTCGATGCCGGCACGGAACACCTCGGCCAGAAACGCGCCGTAGATGACGGCCAGGGCGATGATACCACGCGTGTTAGAAGAGATGGCCTGATTAGGCAGGCCCAGCGCCTCGGCGACGGCAGGCACGATGACGAAGGCCAAGGTAAAGATGAGCACCAGCGTCGGCACGCCGCGGATGAACTCGATGTAGGTGAGGGCGATGTTGCGGATGATGACGTTCTGGCTGACGCGGCCCAAACCGGCCAGCAGACCGATGACCAGAGCCAGAGCAAAGGCCACCAATGTCGTGTAAACGGTGACGGAAATACCCGTACCGATGAACGACTCCCAGCCCCCGTCGGCCAGCCCGCTGATGCCGCCGAAACGGCCGCGAATGAAGTCGAACGCCCGACCATAATCCTCGTTGGTCAGGATAAGCAGGAGCATCAGGCCGAGGAAGCCGATGATAGCGACCAGCCACCACGGGAAGCCCTGCCAGCGCAAGCGGCTGTCCTGGTTTGTGATCGTCGTCTGTACGTCGCCCGTCATGAAGCCTCCACGGTTGTTGAAAGGTGCGATGCGACCGGGGCCTGCCGGTTGGCGCACTATGATACACGTCGCGGCCAAAATAAAAAACAGCCGGGCCAACTTCGGCCCGGCTGTAGCATAACTGCGATTTGACCAACCCTAGAACCCGGGTGGATTTTTGTTTCCTGGCCCCTAGCCCTCCAGGTCCTCGTACGTGACGGTAAACTGATCGGAGAAGTACTTCTCGGCCAGCGCGTCCAGCGTGCCGTTGGCCCGCAGTTCGGCCAAGGCGGCATTAAACGGAGCGACGAGGTCGCTGCCCTTGGGGAAGGCGAAGCCGAGCTGGTCGCTCGACATCGATTCACCCACCAGCTTGAGTTGGTCGGCGTTGACACCGATGTAGCCCTGTCCAGCCGTCTCGTCAATGATGACCGCGTCCACGTCCCCGGCAATGAGGGCCTGGACGGCAAACGAGAACGAGTCGAAGGCCTGGATGCGATCGGGCGCGTCGGCCAACATCTCCGAGGCCGTCTCGAAGTTGGTCGTGCCCGTCTGCGTGCCGATGGACAGATCGGGGTTGCTGAAGAACGACTCCACTGAATCGAAGCGATCCTCGTCGGCGCGGGCCAGCAGCCGCTGCTCGATGTTGATGAAGCCATCGGAGAAGTCGACGATCTCGCGCCGCTCTTCGGTAATGGTGATGCCGTCGGCGGCCATGTCGAACTGGCCGTCGGCCGTGGCCTGGATCATGCCTTCCCAGGCCGCCTCCACGAAGGTGGGCCGGCAGTTGAGCAGTTCGCAGATGGCGCCAATGGCCTCGTAATCCCAGCCGGCCGGTTCGCCCGTAGCCGGGTCGATGTAGTTGAAGGGCAGGTAAGCATTCTCGAGGGCGACGGTGATCTCGCGGCCGCCCAGGTCGGGCAGCGCGCCGGTGGTCTCTTCGCCGGTGGTCTCTTCGCCGGCTGCCGGCTCCTCAGTCGTCGCGCCGCCGCAGGCCACGAGCGCCAACGACAGCAACAGCGCCAGCAACAGTGCCAAGTTCTTCGCGTTCATAGTTTGCTCTTCCTCTATCCTCTCGCTCAAACTCGATGATTCCGCCGCACAGCAAACGGCAGCCAGCACGGCGTGTTCCGGCTGCCGGGCTTAGGGCAGAAGATACTGGGGCAGGATTATAGCGTGGGCAGATTGATTGGCAAGGCAGGCGCACGAACCGTTATAGTTGCACCGGTTCCTGATCGACACGGCAGTGGGCGGCGTCGATGATACTCAGCACCTGCTCGACGGCGATCTCCGGCTGGTTCTCGGGATTGACGACGCAGTAGTCGAACTCCTCGACCCGCTTCATCTCCTGGCGCGCGGTGGCCGTGCGCAGCGCCATGCCCTCGGCCGTGTCCTGCTTGCGCTGCTGTAGCCGGCGCACCATTCCCCCTTCGGTGCGCGTGGTCAGAAAGACGGAGATGGCGTTGGGAACAAGCCGCCGCACAGTGGCCGCACCCTGCACGTCGACGCGCAGGATAACGTCGCGCCCGCTGGCCAGCGCGTCGCGGATCTGCTGCTTGGGGATGCCCTTGTAATCGTTGTAGACGACGGCATGTTCCAGCAACTCGTCTTCCTCGATCATGCGGGCGAATTCGTCAAAGGTGACGAAAACGTAGTCTACGCCATGGCGCTCGTTGTCGCGCGGCGGGCGGGTGGTGGCGGTAACGACAAAGTAGAAACTGTTTGGCCGCCGCTCGATCAGCATCCGGGCCACGGTGTCCTTGCCGACGCCCGACGGGCCGGAGAGGATGAGCAGCAGGGGATAGTTGGGACAATCGTAGACCGTATCGGACATAGACGTTTTATTGCTCCCTCGTTCAGTCCTCGGCTCGGCCGCTTGCCGAGGCGCGGCGCGAGACTTTATAATCCGGTCATTGTAGCAACTTTTAGCTGTCTGTGGTCGTGAATGGCGAGGGAAATATGCCGGTCTATGAGTACACCTGCCGCGCCTGTGGCCGCCGGGCGCGTCTGTTCATGAGCTTCGCGGAGTACGACCGTGCCGCGCCCGTCTGCCCCCACTGTGGCCGCGCCGAATTGAAGCGACGCGTCGGCCGCGTGGCCTTTGCCCGGTCGGAGGCGTCGCGTCTCGATGGGCTGATGGACGATCCGGCGCTCGATGGTCTGGAAGACGACCCGCGGGCGATGGGGCGTATGATGCGCCGCATGAGCAGCGAGTTGGGCGAGGAGATGGGCCAGGAGTTCGACGAGGTTGTCGGCCGGCTGGAAAGCGGCGAGTCGCCGGCATCGATTGAGGCGGCATTGCCGGAGTTGAGGGTGGGGGAGGAGTAGGCAGTATTCAGCAGGTTACTGTTCAGCAGGTCAGTATTTCAGTATGTACTGACCTACTGACTTACTGAAAGACGCTCGAGGACAAGACGACGGAGGGTATCCTGGATGGCGGCGGGGGGGCGGTCAGCGTCGATGAGCTGCCAGCGGGCCGGCTCGGCCGCGGCCAGGGCCAGATAGCCGGCGCGCACCCGGCGATGGAACTCAATCGTCTCCAGGTCGAGGCGGTTCATCTCTTCCCCCTCGTCGCGGCGACGGGCCAGGCCGCGCTCCACGTCCTGTCTCTTATACACATCTCCGAGCCCACGAGACCGTACTAGATCTCGTATGCCGTCTTCTGCTTGAAAAAAAAACAACGTATCAACCTTAGACCGCACCTGCGATCACTCTACACCACGCAGTAATACCTATAGAAAAGCAAGACGCGTAGTAAATCAACCATCTAGCGACAGACTATAGCTACGACAACGGACAACAACACACATCAACTCATAAGGTGAAATACAACACAA
>CALLZA010000882.1 GCA_937858165.1 uncultured Ardenticatenia bacterium | reverse complement strand
TTATATATATCGTCAGTACTGACGGTTCCTATACTATTGTTGGTGAGTATGCAGCTTGAGCGTAGACGATGTCATCTTAGTCGTATAGGTGAGGTTGTCTGGCCCTAGCTGTCTTGTCTATGTGTTGTTTTTTTTCAAGCAGAAGACGGCATACGAGATCTAGTACGGTCTCGTGGGCTCGGAGATGTGTATAAGAGACAGGCGACGGCACGCCGCACGTGGTTTATTCGTGGCTAGGCGGCCCCTGGGTCAAGATCACCTATGCCCATCGCGGCGCGGGCGGCTGGCAACAGGAGTTCGTCGCCCAATTCCGGGAGCCACCCGAGGTCGGTGGCCTGCTGCCGGTGCTGGCGCTCGGCCCCGACAACCGGCCGCATGTTGCTTACTCTGATCTCTACACCTTCGACACGGTCCGCTACGGCACGCGCGAGTGGGACGGCTGGCATTTCCAGACACTACCGGGCTACGCCGGAACTCCGGCGCTGGCCGTTGACCGAACGGAGCAGGTCCATATGGTCAATGGCTTCGACAACGCCATACTGTATCTGACCTTACGCCACATCGCGACGCCGGTCGGCGACCCCGAAGGCTTCCTCAGCGCGGGCGAATACCACACCTGCGGCCTGCGGCCCAACGGGCAGGCCGACTGCTGGGGGGCTCAGGTGGCCGCGAACAACGCCGGGCAGGCGGCCGATCAGCCCGGCCCCTTCACCCAAGTGGGCGCGGGCGCGGGCCACAGTTGCGGTCTGAAGCGCGATGGCAGTATCGAATGCTGGGGCTCGAACATCTACGGCCAGGCGGCCGATGACCTTGGGCCGTTTGTACAGCTCAGTGTCGGCGGCGACCACAACTGTGGGTTGATAGCCGGCGGCCGTATCGTCTGCTGGGGACGTGATGTGAACGGCGAGACCGTCTTCGTAGACGGCCCGTTTGTGCAGGTCGGCGCGGGCTGGCTTTATACGTGCGCGCTGCGGCCCGACGGCGGCGTCGAATGCTGGGGACGAAACCTGCATGGCGAGGCACGCGACCAGGCCGGCCCCTTCACGCAGATCAGCGTCGGCTGGGGCCACGCCTGTGGCCTGCAACCCAACGACGGCGTCCATTGCTGGGGCCGCAACAGCGACGGCCAGGCCGAGGACCAGGCCGGCCCCTTCACGCAGATCAGCGCCGGCGGCCGGCACACTTGCGGGTTGAAGCCCAACGGCGCGGTTGAGTGCTGGGGGTTGAATAGCGGGGGACAGGCTGCGGATCAGGCCGGCCCCTACGTCCAGGTTAGTGCCGGCGGCACCTGGCTTGACCATAGCGAGGCGTGGGGTCAGACCTGCGCCATCCGGTCCACCGGCAGCGTCGACTGCTGGGGGAGCAACGAGAACGGCCAGGCGGCCGATCAAGGCGGGGTCTTCGGGCCATTCGGGCCGTCGGTCCGGCTGCCGATTATCATAGACAAGTAGCGGGGGACTTGGGACCAACTGGAAACCGGGCTTCTTCTGAGAGGCTCGGTTTCTAGTTGGGTCGTTCGCAATAGATGTGGGCGCTCATTTGTTGCGGCCGATGCCGGCATCGTTCCGGTGCTACATCCAAATAGAAGGTAGCCATGACAATCCAGCCTCTGCATCGAGTGGTCATCTTGACGGTCTCGCTCCTTCTCAGTATGACCGTGGAGCTTCCGGCCCAGGTCTCATCGGTGCCGGAAGGGGTACCGGCGGGTTCGCCCACAACCCACTACCTGCCGATCATTGCCGCCCCCTTCCGCGGCGGGCCGGCCGGGTGCGCCGTGGCCATCATGCCGATGGGCGATTCTATCACCCACGGTTTCGGCAGCGCGACGATGGACGGCTACCGTCGACCGCTCCATCAATCCCTCACCGCAGCCGGCTCTCTCGTCAACTTCGTCGGCAGCCGCCGCGCCGGGGCGCAGTTCGATTACGACCGCGACAACGAAGGGCATCCCGGTGTGGACGCGCCGTACCTGCGCGACCGCCTGGGCGACTATCTGAGCCGTAACCGTCCCGACATCGTCCTGCTCCACATTGGCACCAATGGCCTGTGGAAGTCTCCCGAGGAGGTCGCCGCCGAAGCCGACCAACTGCTGAGCGCGATCTATGCCTACGACGGCAACATCCAGGTTGTTCTGGCGCGCATCATCAACCGCGTCGGGCCGCCGGAAGTAGTGTCGCGGACAACGCGCTACAACGAACTGCTACAGGCCATCGCTGACCGGCGCATTGCCGCCGGCGATCCGCTGGTGGTCGTCGATATGGAGCACGCCCTGATCTATACGGCCGCAGGCGGGAACGGCATGGGGCTGTTTGTCGACATGTACGACCTGTTACACCCCAACGACGCCGGCTATGGCAAGATGGCCGCGGTCTGGGATGCGGCGCTGCAAGCCATCCTGCGCGACCATTGCCAGACGCCCGACGCGCCGCGCCTGACGTCGGCCCCATCCACGACGGCCGCCGCGCACCTGCCGTACACGTACCGTGTCGAGGCCTCGGGCAACCCCGCCCCGGCCTTCACCCTGGCGCAAGCGCCCCCGGGCATGACCATCGACCCCACTGACGGCCTGATCACCTGGACGCCGTCAACAGCCGGCGATTTCGCCGTGACGGTGCGGGCGGCCAATGGCGTACGGCCGCCGGCCGATCAGTCGTTCATCGTACACGTGGCTCAGGTCAACACCTGCCCGGCAGAGACAAATGTGTTCTACCACCTGGAAGAGCTGTCGCCGCCCTTTGCCAGCGCGCTGGATGGGCCGGCCGCTCGCTGTAATGACTGTCCTGTATCCACCGCAGGACGGGTCGGCCAGGGGCTACGCTTTGACGGCGCGGGCGACGGACTGCAAGTGCTTGATGACGGCCGATTCGATTGGGGCAGGATCGACGCGTTCACAGTCGAGTTTTGGCTGCGGCGGCCGGGGAGTTGTGGCGGGGCAACGTTCGACTACAACGAAGTCGTCGCCGGGCGGGTTGATCCGGCAAGCAGTATGGCCTGGTGGGTCGGCGTTTCATGCCAGCATGGGGGTCGGGCGCGCATGATCCTGCGCGACAGTAACGGCGGCGCGGACCTGGCCGACGTCGTTTCGCGGACGGCGTTGACCGGTAGCGACTGGCATCACGTGGTTGCCGTAAATGACCCGGCGCTGATGGACATTCGCCTGTACGTCGACGGCGTGTTGGAAGGGATCGCGCCGGCCTACTTCAGCAGCGGTTTCACCTCGACCACGGCGCTTGATATCGGCCGGCTCAACCTGCCGAGCGGCTTCCACCTGACAGGTACACTCGATGAGGTGGCCGTCTATAACGAGGCCCTAACGGACGATGAAATACGGCAGCACCACGCGGCCGGCCAGCAGGGCAGGGCCTACTGCTCATTCAGTGCTACCGCTCCCGATACCCCAACAACCGCAACCCATTCAACGACACCAGCACCGTCCTCGGCTCGTGGCCAATGATGGCCGGCGGCAGCGGCAGGTCGCGGACAAAGATGGCGATGAGCATCAGGGTGAGCATGTACGGCCCCTTCGGCAATGACCGCGCCTGGCCGGGCACGAACGTGAACCCGCGGCAGGCGGTGGCGCGGCGCAGGGTCCAGACAACGACCGGGTTTAGAGCGGAGCGGCTCGCGCCCTGGGGCTTGGACGCAGCTTAGAATGACTCGACAACGGCTGACCAGCGCAGCGTAATGGCCTACAATCAATTCCTACTTCGCGGACAAACACGACTGCTCCGCGGCTGGGAGCTGTGACAATGAGTGACTTACGCCTGACCTTCGACCGGCTCGACCGGCGAATCACTACCTGGATGGCCCGCTACGGCCTGCTGCTGTTGCGTCTGAGTCTGGGCATCGTCTTCTTCTGGTTTGGCTTCCTCAAGTTCTTCCCCGGCCTCAGCCCGGCGGCCGAACTGGCCACGCGGACGATTGAGACGCTGTCGTTCGGCCTGATCGGGCCGGAGGTGTCGATCTACATCCTGGCAGTATGGGAGTGTCTAATCGGCCTGGGGCTGCTGATCGGCCGCTACATGCGCGTGACATTGCTGCTGCTGTTCGTGCAGATGATCGGCACGGTCAGCCCCGTCTTCCTCTTTCCGGCCGAGGTCTTTACCCGCATCCCCTACGCGCCGACGCTGGAGGGGCAGTACATCATCAAGAACATGGTGCTGGTCAGCGCGGCGCTGGTACTGGGGGCCACGGTGCGCGGCGGCGGCATGGTCGTCGAGCCGGGGGAGCCGATTGCCCAACCGGGGGCGGCACTGCCGGCGGCAGAGACGGGACAGGGGTAAAGGAGAAAGGGACGGCGCCAGGTGCCCGTCCCCTGATCGTTATTGGCCCGCGTCCGCGATGACTGTCGTTTCGCTGCCCGTCGCCGAGCCCGGCCACCGGAACAGGTCGCGTCGACGCAGGACGACCGCCGCAGCCACGACCGCCCAGACCGCGGCATTGATGGCGATGAACCGCGGCCCGGCGCCGCTGATCAGCCCCAGGAACGGCAGATTGGCCAGATTGATCCCCAGGTGGAAGGCGGCGGCGACCCACACGTTGAAGCCTGTGCCGGCCAGCAGAGCGTAGAGTACTATCGAGTAGGCGATCATCAGCACGACAAGACAGGCCATATAGACCGGGCCGTTGGCCCATAATCCTACGTGCCACGTACCCCACAGCACGCCGACCAGCGCCGACGAGACCAGGGGGGCCAGCGCCGGATCGAGCCGCTGGGGCAGATAGCCGCGCCAGCCCACCTCCTCGCCCAACGCGCCAATGGCGATGCCCGGCAACAGCAGCCACCACGAGGCGGCGGCCACGCCCGGTTCCGGCCGTAAGATGGCGTAGACGATGGCGGCGACCGCGAACGGAGTGACCAACCCGGCCGCTAACCGCCACAGCGACACGCCGCGCAACGATAACGACAGGCGCACTCCATCGCGCCGAAAGATCAGCAACATCAGCAGCGCCGCCAGACCAGGGGCCAGTTGCGGCAAAGTCAGCCACCCGGTCGCCAGCCCTGTGGCCTCCTGCGCGCCGCCAAATATCATTGTCAATAGAAACGTCAGACCATAGAAAAGAACGACGCGAACGATCATTTCATCTCTCCTTCGATGAGTTGCGACAGGCTGGCCGGCTTATAGTCGCCGTGCCGGATGCGGTCGACGGCCGAGTCCAGCCAGCGCAGGTAGCCGGGCGCCAGCGACAGGACGTATTCGAGCGTCAACAGGCTGAAGAAGTACGCTTGGGGGTTCGGCGCAGCCGCGCGCTGGGCCAGGGCGTGTTCGTAGAGCGCGGTGAACAAGGCCGCCTGGGCGCGGATCTGTGTCCGGTGCTGCTCGATAACGGCCAGCGCCTCCTCCGCGTCGAGATTGGCGGCGAAGAAGACCTGGATTAGGAACGGGTTGCGGTCGTCCTGCGGCGGCAGGGGCGTGGCCAGCCAGCGGCGCAGCTCGGCCTGCCCGTCGTCGGTGATGGCGTAAGTGTGGCGGTCGCGAGGCCCTTCGCCGCCCGCGGCCCGTTCGACCAAGCCCTCGGCCGCCAGTTGGGCCAGGGTACGGTAGATCTGACTCTGGTCAGCCGGCCAGAAGTGCTGCACCGAGCCGTCGAACGCTTTCTTCAGATCATAGCCGGAGAGAGGCGTGTAGGCCAGGAAGCCAAGGGTTACGCCAGTAGCCGCCAAACCTGCGCCACCACAAACGTCACCACCACCCCGATCGCCAGCGGCAGCAGTGCAGCCACGATGGTCCACTTGCGGCTGCCCGACTCTTTGTAGATCGTGTAGAGCGTTGTCGAACACGGGTTGTGGAGCAGGCTGAAGAGCATCAGGTTGACGGCCGTCAGCAGCGTCCAGCCGCCGGCTTGCAACACGCCCAGCGTCGTGGCGCTGGTGTCCAGTTCCACCAGCACCCCCGCCCCCGCGCCGCTCATCCCCGTCAGCAACATGGTCAGCATCAGCACCGCGGGCATGACGATCTCGTTGGCTGGAATGGCGACGACGTAAGCCAGCAGGATGACACCGTTCAGGCCAAGCAGCACGCCAAACGGATCGAGCAGGCTCACCAGGTGGGCGGCAATGCTCTGGCCACCAACCTGCACGTTGGCGATCAGCCAGATGGCCGCCCCGGCGGCTGTCTCTTATACACATCTGACGCTGCCGACGAGCGATCTAGTGTAGATCTCGGTGGTCGCCGTATCATTAAAAAAAAAAAAACAGTCAACAACAGCGCTGTAGGAGGACTAACAACAGAAAAAAAAGACAAAAACAACCTAGAATAAGAGAGCAAAACACA
>CALLZA010000881.1 GCA_937858165.1 uncultured Ardenticatenia bacterium | reverse complement strand
TTCGATGTCTAGAGTGTTGTATAGTATGTATGGATATGTTGAGTACGAAGTATACTAAAGTGAGACACGTACTGGATTGTCCTATAGGGAAGGTGATAATCTTAGTGTATTAGTTAAAATCGTGTAGACTGTAGGTTGGCATTGTTTTTTTTTTTCAAGCAGAAGACGGCATACGAGATCTAGTACGGTCTCGTGGGCTCGGAGATGTGTATAAGAGACAGGCAGGGGTGAATCGATTCTTTCAACCCTGCTCCCCTGGCCCCCCGCTCCCCTGCGTTCGTTACCGAAACCTAGCTTATCTCGACTACGCCGCTTCGGCAACCGCGTCAGGAACCTTCACCAACTCGACCTCGATCTCGATGTTGATCTGGTCGCCGACGAGCCAGCCGCCCGTCTCCAGCGCCTGGTTCCACGTCAGGCCCCAATCCTTGCGGTCAATCTTCGTCAGGCCACAGAAGCCGGCGCTGGTGGTACCCCACGGGCTTTGGGCCACGCCGGTGTACTCGACATCCAGCGTCACCTCGCGGGTCACGCCACGGATGGTCAGATCGCCGGTGAGACGGCCGTTGCCGTTGGCCAACTGCTCAACGCGCTTGCTCTTGAAGGTCATCGCCGGGAACTGGGCCGAATCCAGGAAGTCGGCCGAACGCAGGTGACCGTCTCGCCGCTCGTCGCGGGTGTTGATGCTGTCGGTGTAGATGGCCGCCTCGACGGTGGAGAGGCTGGGGTTATCCTCGTTGTAGTCGACGACGACATCGTACTTGGTGAACTCGCCGCGCACCTTGGTAATCATCATGTGACGGGCGACGAAGCTAATATGCGTATGAGCAGTGTCTACTTGCCAGGTCATGTGTTGGTTCTCCCTTTTCTCGTTTTGTGTTATGTGGACTTCAGTCCGTTTATCTGCTAAGATAGTAGCGGACTTAAGTCCACTTGTCAAGTGCAACTTCATCAGAGTTGCGTATAATTGAGCCGAATTGCGGAATAGCTCAGCAACTCGGTTCCTGCACGAGCAAAACCCATGTCACGAATCGATCTGGTTACTGTTGAAGACGACGCCCTGGCCGAGCGACACGAGCGGGCCGATGCCGCTGCCAATCGGGCGCTTATCCTGCGCACGGCCGAGCGCCTGTTCGCCGAACGCGGGGTGGCCAACGTTTGCATGGCCGAGATTGCCGAGGCGGCCGGGGTGGGCAAAGGCACACTCTATCGCCGCTTTGCCAGTAAGGCAGAGCTGTGTCTGTCGCTGATGGATCGCCAGCTAGGCGAGTTTCAGGCCCAATCACTGGCGCGTTTTCGGCGGCAGACGGCCGCGGGCGTGGCCTACTTGACCCAACTGGCCGACTTTCTGGAAGCGCTGGTGGGCTTCACTGACGTGCACTCGCCACTCTTGAGCGAAGTGGAGCGGGGCGGCCTGTTGCGCACCGAACAACCGTTGAATCTGCCCCATTTCTGGCAGTTCATGACCGTCAGCGCTCTGCTACGGTCGGCGGCGCGGCGTGGCGAACTGGTCGCCGATCTCGACCTCGACTACGTGGGCGAAGCGTTGCTGGCCCCGCTGCAAATCGACATTTTTCGCTACCAGCGCGATGCCCGCGGTTATACCATCGAGCGCATTGGTGACGGGTTGCGGCGGCTGGTGGCGTTGTTAGCGACTTGATTGAGGCGCAGGGGCACAGGGGAGAGGGACGCTGACCCCCTCGCCCTTCGGGAGAGGGCGCTTGACGCAGGAGTAATGGCAGAATGAACAATCAACACCACCTCCAATCAAAGCCACGCCATCTACCGCTCGTACTGCTTGGCGGCGGGCTGCTCCTGGTCCTGTTGCTGGCCGCCGGCCCGACCGCCGGCCGGGCAATGGACGATGGCCCGATCCGCGCCACAGCCGCCGCGCCCGCAGCGACCGATTCCCCCCGCTTCGGCGTCGTCTTCATCAGTTCGGCCGAAGACCGCGCCAGCGGCCGGACGCCGCCATCGCTGGAGCAGCAGTACCAGAACGGCCAGGCCACCGGCGCGACCTGGAATCGCTGGCCGCTCTACTGGTTCAACATCGAGCAAAGCCCCGGCGCGTTCAACTGGGCGACGCAGGACGCGACGGTGTTGGCCGACATCGCCCACGGCTTCAAGCTGAACGCCATTCTGCTGGGCACGCCCGGCTTTTACACGATCGACGACACCACCCGCGTCAGCCGTATCCCGCGTCTACGCCCGGGCGAGTTGAGCCTCGACGCACCGGAGCGGGCCACGCCGCTGGGCCTTTTCGAGCCGACGTTTAGCGATGGCAGCGACACTCTGGCCCCCGGCAAAGCGCCCAACCCGGCCAACAAGTGGGCCGTGTTCGTCGCCGCCGCGGTCAACCGCTACAAGCCAGGCGGCGTGCTGGCCCAGGCCAACGGATGGCCGGCCGGCGTCGGCGTCACGCACTGGGAGATGTGGAATGAACCGGACTTGAACATCTTCTGGGATGCCAGCGTGGAGGATTATGCCCGACTGTTGAAGGTTGGCTATTTGGCGGCCAAGGCCGCCGATCCGAACGCGACAGTGCTCTTTGCGGGGCTGGCCAATTCCTACGAAGAAGGTGGCACCAAGTTTGAGTATTATCGCCAAGTTCTGACCATCCTGGCCGCCGACCCGACCGCGGCCGAACACGGCTTCTACCACGACATTCTGGCCACCCACAGCTACTTCCACGCCTGGAAATCCTGGTTCCACGTCTTCCGCGCCCGCGGGGCAATGCGTGACTTTGGCTTTGAGAAGCCGATCTGGCTCAATGAGTCGGGCGTGCCCGCCTGGGATGATTACCCCGGGCCGGTGTGGGATTCCCTAAGCGCCCTCAGGGCGACCACAGAGGAACAGGCGGACTATATCATCCAGTCGGCCATGTATGCCCTGTTCGCTGGGGCCGACGGCATTTTCCACTTCCAACTCTACGACGGCTGCGGCAATCAGCCGGCGGGCACGAACTTTCCGCCCCACAACGGCGAGTTGTGCGATGAGAACAACCAGTATCAGGGGAAGCCCTGCGCCGGGGATGCCAACGGCTTGTTCCGCAACCCGACCGACATGCTGTGCTTCACCCAACACCCGCAGCCGGGCACGGCGCGGTCGAGCCTGAGCGCCTATCAGGTGTTGACCACGCACTTGAGTGACACGGTACCCTACTGGCGCACGCGCATGGGCGAGCCACAACTGTGCCCCGGCCAGTTGAACCCGGGCGATAAAACGCCGCCGCAGGAGTGGATTGCCTTCCACCGTGTGGCTACGGGCGAGCGCATCGTCGGCCTGTGGACGCTATGCGACCGCACCGAGACAGCCATCGTCGACGCCACCAGTCCCGACGGGCGGGCGACGCTGGTCTACCCTGACGGCCGCACGCAAGCCATTGCCGCCGTCGATGGCCACTACACCATCGAGCTGCCGCCGGCCACCAACCGCAACCCGTTCCCCGGCGGCGCGTCGCCCAACCCGCTGTTTCCCATCGGCGGCTCGCCGGTGCTGCTGATCGAGAAGGACGACCGCGGGGTCAGTTGGCCCTACCGCGGCTACGCGCCCATCGTCACCGGGCAGTAAGAAGAACCCCCTCTTCAGGAAACTCCTATGGACAACCCCATTCTGCTGGACTTCCCGTATAGTTTCGAGACGGAGCGGCTCATCATCCGCGGGCCGCTGCCCGATGACGCCGCGCCTTTGCGGCAGGCGGTGGTCGAGTCGCAGCCGGAGTTGAAGCCGTGGATGCCCTGGGCCGTGGAAGTGCCCACCGAAGAGTGGTATCGCGTCCGCGTGCGCGAGGGGCGGTTGAAGTTCCTGGCCCGCGAAGATCTGTGGATGATGCTGACGCTGAAAGAGGATGGGCAGATCATCGGCGGTAGCGGGCTGCACCGCATCGACTGGTCGATTCCCAAGTTCGAGATCGGCTACTGGGCGCGCACCAGCCACGCCGGGCGGGGCTACATCACCGAGGCGGTCAACGGCATTACCCGCTTCGCCTTCGAGACGCTAGGTGCGCAGCGGGTGGAAATTCGTTGTGACGTGAAGAACGAGCGCAGCGCGGCTGTGGCTCGTCGCGCCGGCTTTGCCCACGAGGGCACGCTGCGACACGACGCCCGCGACCACGTCACCGGCGGCCTGCGCGATACCCACATCTTCGCCCAGGTTCGCGCTGATTAGGGTCTAGGGGAAGAACGCTCTCCCCTAGCCCCTAATCCCTTACTCTCCCGCGTACATAGCCTCGATCTCGGTCGTGTGCATGTCGCAGATGTTCTTGCGCTTCAGCTTCAGCGTCGGTGTCATCTCGCCGCCCTCGATACTGAAGGGTTTTGGCAGCAGCGTGAACTTGCGCACCTGCTCGACGCGCGCAAACTGCGTGTTGACGAACTCATCGATGTCGGCCTGAATCGCCTCGACGACCTTGGGGTGGGTATGCAACTCCGCGCCGGTGATGCCGTTCGCTTCGGCGAACCGCTCCGCCTTCTCCGGATCCAGCGTCAACAGGGCGCACAGGTACTTGCGCCCCTCACCCACCAGCACGGCGTCGCCGACCAACTCCAGATTCTTCAGCGCCGCCTCGATGTTGCGCGGGGCGATATTCTTGCCGCCGGAAGTGATGATGATGTCTTTCTTGCGGCCGACGATGGTCAGGAAGCCGTCCTCGTCGAAGCGCCCCAGGTCGCCGGAGTGGAGCCAGCCGTCGATTAGCGTGTCCTGCGTGGCGGCGGCGTCCTTATAGTAGCCCATGAAAACGTTGGGGCCGCGCAGCAGAATTTCGCCGTCCGGCCCCAGCTTGACCTCGCTACCAGGCCACGCCTGCCCGGTTGTGCCCAGCTTGGTCGCGCCGGGACGGTTGAACGTCGTCGGCCCGCATCCCTCCGACTGGCCGTAGACCTCATAGATGGTCACGTCCAACCCGCTGAAGAACTCCAGAATGCCCTTGTCAATGGCCGCCGCGCCGGACACGGCCACGCGGGTGCGGCTGAAGCCCAGCACCGGCTTGACTTTGCCGAAGACCAGCCGCTCGGCCACCTTGTACTTGGCGGCCAGTGCGCCGCTCGGTTCACGGCCCGCGTTGCGCTCGGCCGCAACCTGGCGGCCGACCGTTTGCGCCCAATCGGCGATGCGCTTGCGCGCCCCGTGGGCCTCGCCCAGCCGCTCGGCCACACGGCCGCGGAATCGCTCCCACACGCCAGGCACGCCGAAGAAGACCGTCGGCTGCACCTCGCGCAAGTTGTCGGGCAGCTTGGTGAGCGATTCGGCGTAGTAGATCGGGAATCCGACCGTAGCCGCAGTGTGGATGGTGAACATCTGCTCGGCGATGTGGGACAGCGGTAGGTAGGACAGGAGCACGTCGTTGGGCGTCAGGCGAAACAGCTCCTGCCCGTTGCGGGCCGTGGAAGCCAGATTGGTGTGGGAGAGCATAACGGCCTTGGGCGGGCCGGTGGTGCCGGAGGTATAGATGAGGGAGGCCAGTTGCTCCATCTCAATGGCGGCGATGCGCGCGTCGAGGGCGGCTTCGGTTGTGTCGGCGGCCAGAGAAAGGAACGCGGCCCAATCCATCGCCAGTGGGTCGTTGACCTGGGTGCCGCGCATCAGGACGGCGGTGCGCAAATGGGGTAGCCGATCGCGCACCGCCTTGATCTTGGCCCACTGCCCTTCGTTCTCCAGGATGACGACCGGCGCCTCGGAGTGGTTGAGGATGTACTGGACTTCGGAGGGACTGTTGGTGGTGTAGATGCCTGCGCCGACGCCGCCGATCATCATTGCCGCTACCTGGCCAATGGCCCACTCCGGCCTGTTGAAGCCGAGCATGCAGACAACGTGGCCGGGCTGAACGCCAAGGGCCATCAGCGCTCGGGCAGCCGTTCGCGTCTGGCTGACGTACTCCTCCCACGACGTGGGAACCCAGGCCGCGCCCACTTTCTCATAGTAAGCCGGTGCGGCCGGCCGGATGCGGCGGTGCTGCTGAAATCGGTCGACAATGCTATCCCGTTTGCTGTCTGCCATTGGCTCTATGCCCTCCATTGTTAATCATGCTGCCGGCGTGCCGCCAACAGTGGAGCGTATTTTATTGGAAAGCCGCGGATAGTCCAGTGAAGCGTTGTGGTATTTATACCTGTCTCTTATACACATCTCCGAGCCCACGAGACCGTACTAGATCTCGTATGCCGTCTTCTGCTTGAAAAAAAAACACACTAGCTCATGCACGCGCCTAAACAAGTATCACACACACAGTTGACTTAAACACATGTACAAGCGAACAGCACAAGTCCATTA
>CALLZA010000880.1 GCA_937858165.1 uncultured Ardenticatenia bacterium | reverse complement strand
ATTTCTTGAATACCTCATTCATCTCTTCTCCGCTCTGTCATCCAACTTGTGCTGTCAGATGTACGCTGATCTAATGCATGTCGCATATTGTTATATATAGTGTGAGTTCTCCTTTGAGTTGTGTGTTTATTGATTTACATATTGTCTCATGCAGTTACTTCTTGTCGCTTGTTTTTTTTTTTTTTTAATGATACGGCGACCACCGAGATCTACACTAGATCGCTCGTCGGCAGCGTCAGATGTGTATAAGAGACAGGCGCTGAGCAGCGCCGGCAGAAGTTGCTTCTTGCGCGAGACGACGCCCTGCGCCCGCAGCGTGCCGTCGGGCAGCTTGGGGTAGGGCAGCCCGCCCAGGCCGGGCACGTCGGAGGTCAGCACCAGCCGGCTGGAGCCGCGCACCACGTCGGTGACCATGAGCATGGCGAAGTTGAGTCCCTTGGCGTCGCGCAGCTTGATGAGCGCCTCGCGCAGCCGGTCGAGGTGCTCGTCCAACTCGACCAAAGAAGTTACTTCGACTTGGGCCACGCCGAAGTTCAGGCCGCCCGCTTCGTAGAGCTTCAGATCGGCGTTGACGATCTCCTCCGGCTGGCGCGTCGTCAGCCCCGTGCCGGCCGAGACGACCTTCTCGCCATAGCTCTGCACCGTTTCGCCGGACAGGGGTGAGCCGATAACGAACGCCCAGCGCGCCAGTCGCTCGGCCGCCTCGTGGTCGCGCGGCGTGGTCGTGGGCGAGGTGAGGATTAGGGTGTCCGACAACAGCCCGGCCAGCAGCAGCCCCGATAGCTCCGGCGGCGCGCTTAGCCCGGCGTCGTTGATGCGTTCAGAGATGAGCGTCGAGGTGCTGCCGACGACATCGACGGTGAAGCGGATGGGGGTGCGTGTCGAGGGGTTGCCCAGGCGGTGGTGGTCGACGATCTCGATGAGGTCGGCCTCGTCGATGGGGCCGATGGCCTGGCCCGGCTCGTTGTGATCGACGAGGATGAGTTGCAGCCGGGGCGGGTTGAGCGCTTCGCGCTGGCGACAGATGCCGACGTAGCGGCCGTTGTCGTCCACGACCCAGAACTCATTGCGCTCCTCGCGCATGATGCGGTTGAGCGCGTCGCGGACGCGGCTGCCGGCCTGGAACTGGGGCACGGTGGCGTCGCACGCCTCGCGACCGGGCATGTCCATCAGCTCGCCGATGCGCATCTCTTCACGGCGCGGGTGGGAGCCGACCGTGCGGCTGAGGAAGTCGAAGAGGCTGATGACTGTGACCAGGCCAAACGGCTTGCCGTCACTATCGACAATGGGGGCAACGCCGCCGGTGCGGTTGGCAATGGCCCATACCTCGCGCAACGGGTGCTCCGGCGCGGCCGTGTTCAGGCGGTGGGAGATGGCCTCGAAGCGGGGCGAGGCGTCACTTAGCAGCGTTGGTTGTTCGATGCCCAGGTGATTCAGCACCCAGGTCGTTTGCGGGTTTAGATGGCCGGCGCGGGCGGCGATGGCGTTGTGTCCCTGATCTTGCAGCAGCCAGGCGTAGCCCATGGCCGAGGCGATGGAGTCGGTGTCGGGATTCACGTGTCCGACGACGTAGATGGCGTTGGTCTTCTTGCCGTTCATGCGTTGCTTTCCTGATTGATTCCGTCGGCGCGCCCAGTCTCGGACGCGCCAGTCCACAAGGTTAGCCGTTCTGGCTTACGAACGGGCTAACTACCCACCGGCGGCCAACCGACGCCGCCTTGACTGGCCAAGTCTAGCACAAAGCGGCGATTGTCGCAGTTGAGGAGTGCATCCCACTTTCCGGAGTGGGTTGCGCTTTCTGGGGTGGGTAAGAAGGTGCAACGCACTTCGGAAAGGGCGACGCACTGGCGGGGCGGGTGGTCAACGGACCCACTGACCACTCTTGCCCAATACGGGTACAATTCCCTCATGGATCTCTCCATCATCGTCGTCTCCTATAACACCCGCCAGCTCCTCGACGACTGCTTGCGCTCGCTCTATGCCGCCGCGCCGCCGCCGGGGGGCCTGGAGGTCATCGTCGTCGATAACGCCTCGGCCGACGGCAGCCCGGAGATGGTGCGCGCTCGCTATCCCCAGGCGAGGCTCATTGTCAGCGCCGAGAATCGGGGTTACTCGGCGGCTAATAACCAGGGGGCGGCCGTCGCTGAAGGCGACTATCTGCTCTACCTGAACTCCGACACCGTCGTTGCCGCCGACGCACTGGTGAAGCCCCTGACCTACCTGCAAGATCACCCCGAGGTTGGCGCGCTCACCGTGCGGCTGGTCTACCCCAATGGCGAGCGCGACCCCGACAACCACCGCGGCTTCCCCACGCCGTGGAACGCCTTCTGTCACTTTACGCTGCTCAGCCGCCTTTTCCCCCACAGCCCGCGCTTCAACGGCTACTTTCGCAGCTATGAGGCGTTTGACACCATCCACCCCGTGCCGGTCATTGCCGGATCGTACATGATGATGCCGCGCGCCCTCGACCGGCTATTGGGCGGCTGGGACGAAACGTACTTCTTCTATGGCGAGGACATCGACTACTGCTACCGCATCCACGAGGCGGGCTACCGGATCATCTACTACCCGCTGGTCGAGGTGGTGCACTACAAGGGGGCCAGCTCGGGGCTGCGCAAGGAGTCGGCCGACATCGCCCGGCCTCCCAAGGCGACGCGGGTCAAGGTGGCCGAGGAGTCGGTGCGGGCAATGCGCATCTTCTATGGTAAGTTCTACAGCGACAAGTACCCGCGCCCGGTGACGGCCTTTGTGCTGGCGGGGATACAGGTACGCGGCTGGGCGCGCATCCTTAAGCATCGATTGACGTAGACCTCAGAGGTCTCAGAAGACCTCTGAGGTCTGATATAATGCGGTCAACATCGCCACGGAGGTCAGTCCAATGCCCAAGATCGCGTTCATCGGTGCCGGCAGCACCGTCTTCGCCAAGAATCTGCTGGGTGACATCCTCAGCTTTCCCGAATTGAGCGGTGCGACGATCAGCCTGCACGACATCGACGCCGAGCGGCTGCGCACGTCGGAGGTCGTCGCCCGGCGGGTGGCGGCCACGCTGGAGGCGCGACCGACCCTCGAGGCCACCGCCGACCGCCGCCGCGCCCTCGACGGGGCGGACTACGTCATCGCCATGTTCCAGATCGGCGGCTATCGGCCGTCGACGGTCATCGACTTCGAGATCCCCAAGCGCTACGGCCTGCGGCAGACCATCGCCGACACGCTGGGCATCGGCGGTATCATGCGCGGTTTGCGCACGGTTCCCGTGCTGTTGGACGTATGCCGTGACATGGAGGCTGTCTGCCCCGACGCCCATCTGCTCAACTACGTCAACCCGATGGCGATCAACTGCTGGGCGCTGAGCCGGGCCACGAGCATCCGTACCATCGGTCTGTGCCACAGCGTGCAGGGCACGGCCGAGCAACTGGCCCGCGACATCGGCGTGCCCGTGGCCGACATCAACTACCTGTGCGCCGGCATCAACCACATGGCCTTCTACCTGCGCTTCGAGCAGCGGACGGCCGACGGCGTGGAGGACCTGTACCCCCGCATCCGCCGCGTGGTCGAAGAGGGGCGGGTGCCCGACTGGAACCGCACCCGCTATGACCTCTTCGCCCGCTTCGGCTACTTCGTCACCGAGTCGAGCGAGCACCTCAGCGAGTACGTGCCCTGGTTCATCAAGCGCGACCGGCCCGACCTGATCGCCCGCTACAACATCCCGCTCGACGAGTACATCACCCGCTGCGAGACGCAGATCGACGCCTGGGAGGCCATCCGGCAACTGCTGGAAGATGAGACCATCGCTCTGCCGGTGGAGCGGACGCACGAGTACGGCGCTTACATCATCCACAGCCTGGAGACAGGGCAGCCGCGGGTGGTCTATGGCAACGTCGCCAACGATCATCTGATCGACAACCTGCCCCAAGGGGCGTGTGTCGAAGTGCCGTGTCTGGTCGATCGCAACGGTATTCAACCGACGCGCGTCGGCGCGCTGCCGCCGCAGTTGGCGGCGCTGATGATGACCAACGTCAACGTCCAGTCGCTGACCGTCGAAGCGGCACTGACCGGGCGGCGGGAGCACATCTACCATGCGGCCATGCTCGACCCGCACACGGCGGCCGAACTGGACGCGGAGCAAATCTACGCCCTGGTCGACGACCTGATCGCCGCCCACGGCGATTGGCTGCCGACATACACCTACGACGAGCGCTATGTTGCCCAGCGGGCGACCATGACCCATGACCAAGCGAACCTCTAGCTCGGCAATCGAGACGAGCACCCTCTGGGAGGATGCCGGCTACGACTGCGACCACTGCGGTGGCCGCATCCTGCGGCGCACCGACCGCGAGACGGGCTTGCGCGATCGGTCGTGCTTCCAGTGCGAGCAGTGCAGTTGCCAGTGGACACTGGAGCGTCGGCCGCTGCGCGTCGGCAAGACGCCTGCCTGTCGCGCGGCCCAACGCGGCCGCGCGTACGCGGCGGAGACGGCTCAGCCGCCCTACGTCCGCTGGCTGCTGATCGCGCTAGGCGTGGTGGTACTGTTCGCTCTGCTGCGGTTTGGCGGCGGGGTGGGGCTGCGCGCGGCGCTGCCGCTGGTGCTGTTGGCGGGGTTGGTGCTCGTCGTCCGTTACTACAGCCGCCGCCTGTAGAGCGGGATGCTTTTCCCGCCCTACATCTCTGCCGCGCCGATCTCAATTGGCCCGAAGAGTTGGCTCTGCGAGGCGCGCGCCTCGCGCCGCTTGATCAACTCCAGCAGCGCCAACAGCGTCACGGCCACTTCCGTCCGGTCGCGCGGGTTGACCAGCACGTCGTTGAACAGGAACGCCCGGCCGCGCCCCAACCGCCCGCGCAGGTGACGCAGTTGGTCTTCGATGGTCAGCGTTCGCGGCTGGGCGACGCTGAGCGATTGCTCGCGCATCTCCGTGCGGGCCAGCACGGCCCGCAGCGCGGCCAGCAGTGTGTCGGCGTCCACACCGGTCAGGTCGAGCTTGCCTTCCAGGTGCGGCGGCGGGGCGACGCGCAGGTAGGTGCGCAGGCCGCGGCGCTGGCGGCCGTCGAGCCATTGGGCGGCGGTCTTGAACCGTTTGTAGGCCCGCAACTGGCGCAAGAGGGCTTCGGTTGGGTCTTCTTCCGCCTCTTCGCCGCCCGGCAGCACTGGCGGGCGTGGCAGGAGGGCGCGGCTCTTGATCAGCAGCAGCCGCGCGCCGATGCCGATGAAGTCGATCAGCCCCTCCAATTGCTCCTCGCCCAGTTGCCGCACCTGATCGAGATACTGCCCGGTCACTTGCACCAGCGAGACGGCAGTGATGTCCAACTCCTCGCGCTCGATGAGGTGGAGCAGCAAGTCCAGCGGGCCGCTGAAGACGGGTAGTTCAACGCGGTACTGGTTCATCGCGGGCGCATCACGCAGTAGACGAAGCCGTTCATCTGCACCAGGTGGGTCGTCTGGTAGCGCTGGCCGATGACGTCGAGGACGGGCGGCGGGTAGAACTGGGCGCGCAGGACGACGGTGTCGAACGCCTGCGCGTCGAGCATGGCCAGCATTTCCGTCAGATCGACGGCGTTGTTGTTGTAGAGGTTGAGCAGTTGCGTCGGGTTGGTGACCACGTCGCGGCCGAGGTAGAGGTTGAAGCCGGCATCCTCGCTGAAGGCGGCTGTATCCCCCTCGGCGATGAGGGCGGCGATCTGCCGGCCGGCCAGCGTGTCGGCGGCGGTCGGCGGACGGCCGAGCAATGTTGCCCCGACGGCATCGACGTAGGGAATCGCTTCCGGTTCGCGCGGCAGAGAGCACGACGTCTGAGGCGCGATCAGCACCGCATCGGGCTGGCCCAGGGCGCGAGCGACGGCGGCCAGAGCCGGCGTGTGGGTCGGCATGTGGAAGACCAGCCGCGCCTGCCAGAGGTAGAGCGCGGCGATAAGCGACGGCAGCAGGACGGCCGCCCAGCGTGCCCAACGCACCGAGGGCCACTGTCGGTCGCGGCCCCAGTCGAGAACGTGGTTGAAGGCCAGGCCAGACAGGATGCACGCGGCGGCGATGGCCGTGGCGAAGTACGATTCGCCCGCGCCCCACTTGCCGGCGGTGACGCTGTTGAGCGTGGCGGCTACGAACCAGATGGCATAGATGGACAGGCGGGTGGCGTAGAGCTGATAGAGGGCGTAGGCCGCGGCGGCGGTGACGATGACGGTGTGCAGCCCGAACCACTGGCGGAACAGCCCCTCGGCCTGTCCGGGGACGAATGGGTTGATGTTGGCAGTAACGGTGTTGAGCAACCA
>CALLZA010000879.1 GCA_937858165.1 uncultured Ardenticatenia bacterium | reverse complement strand
TGCTCCTCTGTAGCCCTACTTCTCCTCTTTTTTCTTCTTCTTTTTCTCATCTGATTTCCTAGATCTCTCTTCTTTGTCTTTTTTTTTTTAATGATACGGCGACCACCGAGATCTACACTAGATCGCTCGTCGGCAGCGTCAGATGTGTATAAGAGACAGGCTCGTCGTCTTCATAGTTGGCCGTGGATGTGCCGTCGGCGATGATGAAGCGGTAGTAGTAGGTCGTCGGCTGCGTCGGCGTCAGGCTGGCCTGCCAGAAGTCGCACGTCTCGGTCGGCTGCGCGTCGTCGTAGCACGACACGTCGGCGGCCACGCGATCCATGTCCAGGAAGAACTGCCCCTGGGCCACATCGTCCCAGACGCGGGCGCGGACGCTGGTCACGTCGTTGTGGTAGGTGCGGAAGCGCAGGATGACTTCCTCGCCCGGCGTCACCGCGCCGAAGGGCACGCGGTAGAGGGTGTCGTGGCTGTTGTGGCCCAGGCCGTCGTATTCGACGTTGTTGTCGTTACCGTGGCCCAACGGGTAGACGTCGATGCTCATGGTGTCCGTGGCATCAACGAAGGAGAAGACGACGCGCGCGCCGGCGGCGGGCACGGTGAAGCCGATGTCGCCACTATTCGGAAAGCCGGGATGGTCCCAATTCTCGTTTATAGCGCCCTTACCCTGCCAATTGCCGGATGGAATGTCGGTCGTCTCGAAGGTGTAGGTGCCGTCGTTGTCGGGATCGGTCATCCAGCCACGCAGGCAGTCGGGCGCCCAGTCACCGGCGCAGCCGATCTCCTGTTGCCAATTGCCGACGGCAACGATGATCAGCTTGGTGCTGTCACTGACGAAGTGGGTCTTGTGGTCGTAGTAGAACTTGACGGGGTTGTTCTCGCCGGTCAGCGACACGTTGCCGCCGGGGAACGCGACATCCCAGGTGTCGTTGAGCGCCGCCTTATACTCCTGAGCGCCCGCGGCCACGTTGAACGTACCCTGCCAGATGTCGTCGGTGGCGTCGTAGGTCAGGTGGGTCGTGGCGCATTCGGGCTGCCAGTCGCCGGGGCAGCCTAGCTCATCTTGGAAGCTGCCGGCGATGGTGACGCTGGTTGGGTTGGGAATGTGGTCGGCTACGGCCGTCCCGGCCAACAGCAGGCCAAGCAGCAGCACGGTCACGACGGCCAGAAGTTGCGTAGTTCGTTTGATCATGGGAAAGCTCTCTCCTCTCTATCTGTCCCTTCGCCGGCGCCGGCAAAGGGGATAAGGTCTCGATGCCGGGCACGACGCGAGACAGGGCAAACGGCAGCGGGACACGCCGCCGAGAATTGGGTTATGGAGTTAGCATATTGTTGGTCGCCGTTTACCTCCCGGACAGAACTTCCCATCCTTGCCGGGCGCGCCGCCGACCTTCCGGTTCCCCTCCGGCAGCGCTAGGGTTGGCCGCATGGTAGCGGCACGATAGACGTTTTACAGGTTCGTTGTTCAGCCGCGAACAGTTGGGCAGCCGGCGGCCGGGCGGCCGCGCGGAGAATTGCCTAGGATATATAGCAGATTTGATTGAGAGGTCAAGGTTTACCGGACACCGAGAAAACTATCATCACCCTAATTCATCACGCGAGTGGATTCAAAACGACAAACCCTTCTAGTTGCGCGAACCCAAGCAGACGAATGTCAGCCGAATGAAAAACGAGCCCCCGCCTACCACTTTTCCTGAGCCGGCGTGGAGATTAGGCGTTAATCTCCTCCACGTAAACCCTCTCCCCCCGCCGCGCCGACTCATAGAGCGCCAGCACCTGTCTCTTATACACATCTGACGCTGCCGACGAGCGATCTAGTGTAGATCTCGGTGGTCGCCGTATCATTAAAAAAAAAACATACCGATATTATCAATACCATCAACTCAATCACATAGCATCAGACCAAGTAGTGTGTTCCGCTATACAGCAAGACACTCTCACAAAGTACTGCTAGCTACGACTAAACCATCCACTGATGGAGCACAGAATCAGCATCTTCACCTCAAACACTGACCAGTACCATCAAGCAC
>CALLZA010000878.1 GCA_937858165.1 uncultured Ardenticatenia bacterium | reverse complement strand
TTGCTCTTCTGTTCTTATTTTGTATCTCTCCACTCCTATTATTACATGCGCTAGTTCAGTTTTTTTTTTAATGATACGGCGACCACCGAGATCTACACTAGATCGCTCGTCGGCAGCGTCAGATGTGTATAAGAGACAGGCTGTAATCGATTCGCATAGTCATCCAGGAAGCACAGCCCACTCCCACACACCAACAAGAGAGAAGCCACGCTCCATTGCCGCCCTTGGCCCGATGGCCGTTTTGCCCGAACGTCAGGGGCAAGGCATCGGCTCACAACTGGTTGGGGCCGGGCTGGATGTCTGCCGCGCCGCCGGCTATGACCTCGTCATTGTCCTCGGCCACCTGGACTTCTACCCACGTTTCGGCTTTCGACCGGCGCCGCCACTGGGCATTCGCTGGGAACATGGCGCGGACAGCCACTTCATGGTGATGGAGCTACAGCCGGGGGCTTTGGCCGGGGCCGGCGGGGTGGTGCGCTATCGGCCGGAGTTCGACAGCGTGTAGACGTGGGCCGCGGCAGGCATTCAACCCAAGGCAGGATCGGGCGGCGGGGCGTCACTCAGCGGCGGCAGCAACCGCAGCGGCCGTTGCGGGTTGAGGGGGATGCCGACCTCGTCGAAGCGTAGCTTGATCTGCTCCAGAAGGTCGGCCCGGGTAGCGTCGTACTCAGCCGTGCGCACATAGGGCCGGACGACCAGGTTCACGCTCGACTCGCCCAACTCGTTCACGGCGATGCGCGGCGCGGGTTCGGGCAGGATGCGCGGGTCGGCCTGCACAATCTCGGTCAGGATGGTCTTGGCCCGGCGCAGGTCGTCGCCATAGCCAATGCCCACCACAAGGTCGATCCGCCGGTGGCCGTGGCGCGTAAAGTTGAGAATCTGATTCGACATCACGTCGCTATTGGGCACAAGTAGCACCTTGTTGTCGGACGTGTTCAGTTCAGTGTGGAAGAACTTCACCTGGGTCACAGTTCCCTCGTTGTTGTCCGAGCCGATTTGCACGTAGTCATCGACAACGAAGGGCTTCAGAAAGACCAGCAGCAGCCCCGAGGCCAGGTTGGAGAGCGAATCCTGCAAGGCCAGGCCGATGGCCAGCGTGCTCGCTCCCAGCACGGCGATGATCGATGTCGTCGGGACGCCCAGCCAGGTCAACGCGACGATGAAAACGAGCACCAGGACGAGAACGTAGACCGTCTTGGTGGCGAAGCCGGTAACCGTCTTGTCGGCCGCGTGGCGCTGGAGCAGGCTCTCGACGAAGGCGCTGAGCCGCAGGGCCAGCCAGCGGCCGACGAGCAGCAAGATAAAGATGGACAGCAGCCGCAGCAGAAACTCCGGCAGGTTGTTGGCTATCAGGGCGGACAGGTTATCGAGGAAGTTCTGCGGCTCAGGTTGCATGGTATTTCTCCTGGCCTCGGATTCTAGCAGAGTGGCGCCAGGAGTCATTTCCAGCCCCCAGCCACACACGTAGCGCGCGGCTGTCCTCGATTGGCAATATATTCACCTTGACTTATATAAGTAATAGCTTATAATAGTCTCGTTGCTCAATTCATTGGAGGTAACCATGGCAATCGACGTATTCCGAATAATCGGCGCCTCTACTCGCGCGATCAGTAGCCGCGAGATTGACGGCCAACTCGCTCGAGTTCTTGTTGCCAGCCGGGTCTATGACACAGACCAGGCCGATTTATGGGATGCTATGACCAGCATTGAGCGCATCCCGCGCTGGTTCCTGCCTGTTAGCGGCGATCTGCGTCTCGGCGGTCACTACCAATTCGAGGGCAATGCCGGTGGCGAAATCATCGCCTGCGAGCCGCCCGAACACTTCAAGGTAACCTGGGGCATGCATGGCCAGTTCAGTTGGGTCAGCATTACCCTGACTGAGCAGGCCCCTGGCCGCACGCTGCTCCGTCTGGAACACATCGCCCACGTGCCCGACGACATGTGGCACGAGTATGGCCCCGGTGCGGTGGGCGTCGGTTGGGATTCAGGCTTGCTGGGGCTTACCCTGTATCTTGCTGGTTCCAGCGAGGTCACGCCTGAAACGGCGACCGAGTGGCTGGCCGGTGAAGAAGGGAAGACTTTTATACGCCAGAGTAGCCAGGCGTGGGCCGACGCCGCCATTGCCGCCGGGAGCGACCCCTGTCTCTTATACACATCTCCGAGCCCACGAGACCGTACTAGATCTCGTATGCCGTCTTCTGCTTGAAAAAAAAAAAAACACACAATCCTTCACCTAATGCACACGCACACGCTAATACCCTACACGAGCCAAAAAACCACAACTCAAATGTATACACAGCACGCACCTTATACCTTGACGTGCATGTCCACTCACCAGAGCCTCCCCATCGCTAGTACACCTCCGACTA
>CALLZA010000877.1 GCA_937858165.1 uncultured Ardenticatenia bacterium | reverse complement strand
GTATTGCGTCTCAGCTACTACAGCATGTGTACGAGATTAGATTGAGGAGTGTGTGTCAATGAGTGATTGCTCCAGGTTAGCCAGGATGTGAGGTCGGTATAGCTTATAAGGTGGTGATAAATATTGTTGTATGTTAAAGGAAATCTGGTATCGTTTTGTGTATTTGTTTTTTTTCAAGCAGAAGACGGCATACGAGATCTAGTACGGTCTCGTGGGCTCGGAGATGTGTATAAGAGACAGCTAATAAGCCATAAGCGCGTTCCAGGGATTCGCCCCACGGTGTGCTGTCAGTCATCGGCACTGTGGGCGCGCCGAAGAGCAACTCCAGCCAGGCCCGCGTTTCGGCCGGGGTCAGGCGGTAGGCTTCGGCGATAGCGAGGGCAGTGGCCTTGTCGCGCGGTTTATGGCCGCTCTCGATGCGGGAGATGGCGGACTGGTCGAGGCCGACGCGCGTGCCCATATCCGCCTGGGAGAGGTTAAGAACATGTTGGCGTTTGTCACGTAGAAACTGGCCGAACTCATAGAGACTGGAATGCCAGGCACTCTGAGTTGTAGCCACTCGACCGTTAGGCATGTCACCCTTCAACTATGCGCGAAATGCATAAGGGCAATTATATACTGGAAAGGCATGAACGATCTGTCGGGTGGGGGACAGATCGTTCACAGGTCTGGGCGACAACAAAGTCGTACTCATGCTCCCCACAACAACCAAATTACCCAGCTTAAGGAGAGCGAAATGAAGCGTACACACTGGTGTTGGAGGGCGGCCGTGCTGGCCGCCGTTTTTGCACTGGTTCTGGTTGTCGGGGTAACCGCGGCACAGGAGCCGGCCCCATCCACGCCTGTACCGGTGCAGGTCGCGCCAGCACAGGCCGCGCCACAGACGCCGGACGCCGGCAATGTGACTGCTTACAACGCCTGGACGGGAGATAGCAGTTGGGTAGCAAAAGGCTGGTTCTTCCCCGGTGAGACAATCACCTACGTTGTCGACGTCAACAATACTACGGGCAGTAACAAGAACATCACTCTCGTATATACCGTGTATGGCCCGGACGGCGAGTTCATTGATGGCGGCGCGAACTGGACCTACAACTTGACGACAGGCCCTGGCGTTGTGGGCTGGGGCATTCAATACATTGTGCCGGCCGGCCACGGCGGCTCTCACACGCTGGTTGGGCGCGTCACTTATAGCGGCAATACGACCGAGGCCGCCAGCCCGGGTCACTTAGTCTTAGGCTCTACAGCCAACAATTACCTGTTCGACGACAGCTTCGAGTGGACCAGCAACCTCTCCAACTGGTCGGCCAAGCAGACCGATGGCGGCGACCTGCACTACGACCCGAGCGCCGTGATTATCGGCACGCAGGGGATGGCGGTCGTCATTGATGATAACAAGCCGCTCTACCTGCGCGATGATACTCCCTGGAGCGAGTGGACCTACTGGGCAGCCTTCTTCTTCGATCCCAACTCGATCGTCATGAAGAACGGCAACGTTCACAACATCTTCGTCGAGCGCGATGGAGCTGGGCTGGCGATTAACATCATCCAGTTCCGCCGCTATGCCAACCAATACCAGTTGCGCATGCAGACACGGAAGGATGGCGCCGGCTACTTCAATTCTCCGTGGATGACGATCGCCGACGGCCCGTATCGGCTGACCATCGGCTGGAGCTCATCTATTTGGCCTGGATATAACGACGGCCGCGCCGATTTCCATATTGAGCCTTACCCCAACAACGGCGGCGACCAATCATGGATCAAGTCAAATATTGATAACGATACCCGCCGGATCGAGTCCGTGTTGCTGGGGCCGTCGTTAGGCATTGACAAGCCGACGCGGGGGACGTACTACCTGGATGGGTTTGATTCGTGGCGTTGAGTGCGAAGCAAGCCTGAGAATGTTGGGGCCCTCCTTGTGGACAGGGCAGGAGGGCCCTTTTTTAATCCTGAGCCGATGTGACTGGGCCAGTTGTTGGAGGGGGTATGAACAAGAAATAGGTGTTTATGTTGGCTGTTATTGTGGGTTTTTCCGTATTGATGGGCAAAATTACCTTTTCCGCGGCCCAATCTCTAGCTCAACCTATTTTCCTTCCCATTGTGACAACAATGCCTCCTGCACCGCAATTGGTGATTATCGGGTGGGAGGATTTTCCCGAGTACAGACGTTACTGGCTATCGATCGCGAACTGGGGCGAGTTCCCAGCCGATATGTTCGAACCTGCGCCCGATCTACCGCCATGTGGTCTTAAGTAATTATTCGAAAGGTATGTGAACTTTACCAACTGAACAAAGCGAGCGACTCTCTCCGAAAACGGAGGGAAGCGCCATGTTGTACGCCCAGGTGGATGATAAGATGCGGCCGGTGATTCAA
>CALLZA010000876.1 GCA_937858165.1 uncultured Ardenticatenia bacterium | reverse complement strand
TAGCTCAGTGCCGAAGTAGCCGCGTACCGTGACGTGACAGACGCCCAGTGTTGAGTTGGGTCCCATAGTGCGCAAAAACTCGGTAATACGCTTCAGGCACGCGTAACAGCGAATGACCCGTTGTATGAATATGTTTTTTCAAGCAGAAGACGGCATACGAGATCTAGTACGGTCTCGTGGGCTCGGAGATGTGTATAAGAGACAGGTTATCCACCCCGCAGTGGCCGCCAACGAGAGCGCCGCGGGAGACAAAACCGCTCACGCCAAGGCGCTAAGGGGCCAAGGCGCAAAGGAAGAAGGGCAAGCTCGCTCTTCTCTTCCTTTGGGCCTTCGCTTCTTAGCGCCTTTGCGTGAGCGTCTTCGCCGGAGGCGACTATGACCGCGCCGGCCATCCTGGCCCAGGGCGTCGAGCGCGCCTACCCCGTCGGCGGCGGCCACGTCCACGCCCTGCGCGGCATCGACCTGAGCATCCCCCCCGGCCGCTTCATCGCCCTGATGGGGCGCTCCGGCAGCGGCAAGACGACGCTGCTCAACTGTCTTGGCGGGCTGGATCGGCCGACGGCCGGTCGCGTCGCCATCCACGGCCGGGCGCTGCTCGACCTGAGCGAAGCGGAGCTGACCGCCTGGCGGCGCAGCGAGGTGGGCTTCATCTTTCAGTCGCTGGGGCTGCTGCCGACGCTCTCGGCCTACGAGAACGTCGAGTTGATGCTGCGCATCGCCCGCATGGCGCGGGCCGAGCGACGGGCGCGGGCGCTGGCCTGCCTGGAGATGGTCGGGCTGGGCAAGTGGGCCGACCACCGCCCCTACGAGATGTCGGGCGGCCAGCAGCAGCGCGTGGCCGTGGCCCGGGCCATCGCCAATCGGCCGCGGCTCATCCTCGCCGACGAACCGACGGGCGAACTGGACAGCGAGACGACGCGCGAGGTGCTGTCCCTCTTTCGGGCCATCATCCACGCCGAGGGGTTAACGATGCTGATGGCCACCCACGACGACCTGGCCGATGAGTACGTGGATGAGGTGTTGCGGTTGGAGGATGGGCGGATTGCGGCTGGTGGTTGAGACTACGGGAACTTGCGATAGATTTCGCGCCGGTGAAGAACGCGCTTAAACTCGATCAACTGGGCTTCGCTATCGATTCGCAAGCCGACCCGATAATCGCCAATTCGGATTTTGTAGTAATGGGAGTAGCCGCTTAACTTCTGCGTCCGCCCGGCTAGAAAAGGATCGCGCTTGATATCATCACCAAAAGCCACACTTTCGACCGCTTCCGCACAGGGCCAGGCAATTGCGCCAACTCCTTCAGAAACGTGTGCGTATGTTTGACGCGCCAGATCACGACTGATCGTTAGATAGTAAAGATTGATAGAGATTCCAGGATGCCTCGCCTTCAAACGTTTCGTCATCCTCAACCTCGTCCATCAGCCGCCCTAATCGCTCATCCTCACTGAATTCTTCCAGCAGCAGCCGTAAAGCATCCCAGGTGGGCAGATCGAGTAACACGGCCGTTTGTTGACCATCCTTGTCAACGACGTATTGGACCGAATCAAGTATCGCGTCTACGCTCATCTTTCAACCTCTTTCTTACACCTTACCCGGATTATACTATAGTCCCCAGGAGGATGGGCAGGCAACCGCAACGACGATTGCTGACGATCGCGCCGCCGGCCGCAGCCAACGCTCCGAAGAAACAGCCCGCGACCAGTATGTTGCATGTTTTTCGTTTTTCCTGCGTGAACACGGGCGCTGACCCCCTTACGAAAACCGATTCAACCACTGCCCCGACACGATACTCAACCCCACCCCCTGCCGCCGATAGCCCAGGCCACGATAGAACTTTTCGGCATCATCGGTGAAGAGGTAGATGTGCTGCCCCGGCAGGGCATCGGCCAGCAGCGTCATCATCCGCGTGGCGATGCCGCGGTGGCGGAAGTCGCTGTGGGTCCACACGTCCACGACGTAGGCGTTGCACACGCCATCGGACAGGGCGCGGGCCTTGCCGATGACGCGGCCGCCCAGCCGAGCGAAGACGACGACGGCGCTGTTCTCGAAGGAGCGGCGCAGTTCGTCGGGGGTGCGGCCGTTGTCGAAGTCATCGGCCGACAGGTCGTCCTTCAGGCGCGACCAGTCGATGGCGGTTAGGTCGTGGGTGTAGGTAATGGGTGCATCATCTTCAGTCATACTGGCCTGCCATCCTTTGCGAAGGCTCATCAAATGACGCGGCTGTTGTCGCCATTTCCTGACACCCCTATAATGTCAGCGGTCGAGCGATCGCGTGCAGAGGAACAAGGGCTATTATGACCGAATTAACGTTGGTATCCAAACAGTCACGTCCCTTGCGACCGTTGGTCGAAGCCGCCTTGGCCAATGAGTTGCGACTTGTCATGGCAGCTATTCACCAGACCGAGGAACGGCTTCTTGAGTTCGAGGCGACTTATGGCATGGTGACGACCGAGTTCATTGCTCGCTTCGAGAACGACGAGTTAGAGGAAACGCTCGAATATGTTGAGTGGGTCGGCGAACACCGCCTGCTGAACCATTTGCAGGAAAAGGCTGAGACGTTCAAGGGCTGTCTCTTATACACATCTGACGCTGCCGACGAGCGATCTAGTGTAGATCTCGGTGGTCGCCGTATCATTAAAAAAAAAAATAAATCAAAAACCATAATCGTAGTTGTCACCTAATCATCCATAAGCCAAAAACACACTGCGACAGCAGCCATAGGAAGCACACCTACTAACTCACAACGATAGTAGTATGAACAGATGATGGGAACATCGC
>CALLZA010000875.1 GCA_937858165.1 uncultured Ardenticatenia bacterium | reverse complement strand
TCTAGGTCTGCTTCAGTGTACTTGTCTTTCTTCTCTGCATTTTTGCAACATTGTGTTGGTGCTGTACACTATCGCCGTCATCACCGCTCTCTCTCGTCTTTTTTTGTTAATGATACGGCGACCACCGAGATCTACACTAGATCGCTCGTCGGCAGCGTCAGATGTGTATAAGAGACAGGGCGTCGGCCGCTCGACGCCGCGACCGCGCCGGCGGCCATCGCCGCCTATGACTTCGAGACCGACGGCGACGAGGACATTCTGGTCATGTTGGCCAGCGGCCATTTGTCCGTCTATAGTGGCGCGGGTGACCTGCTGTGGCAGTTTGCCGCGCAGGAGGACGCGACGTTGGCCGCCAACCCGCAACTGTTGGTCGCCGACTTCGAGGCCGACGGCGTGCAGGAGATCGCCCTGGGGCTGTTCACGCCGCGCCGTTTTAGCCAGCTCGTCTTCCTGCGCGGCGGCATCGAGCAGTGGCGGCAATCCGTCTCGCGGCGCATCACCACGGTGGCCCTGGCCCCGTTCGACGCCCAAGCCACCGCCATCGCCGTCGGCACCAACTTCGGCCAACTGAACCTCTACGCCCCCGACGGGCAGCTCCTTTGGTTCCGCACCGTTAACCGGCCCATCAGCGCCCTGGCCTTCACCGACCCACCCGACGCCCCAGTGCTGGCCGTTGGCACCACCACCGGTTCGGTCGTCGCCTTCTCGGGCGAGGGACGGCGCTTGTGGTCGAGCAACCTGGCGCGCGACGCCGACCGGCAGGTGTTGGCTCTGCTGCCCGCCGGCGACCGCGCCCTGACCGCTCAGTCGTCTCTGGCGGCCATCCTGGAGCCGGCCTCCGATTCCAGCGAGATGGCCGACATCCTGCTGCTGGGCAACAACGGCCAGACGCTGGCCAACCTGAACGATACCGACCTGCCGCAGATGACGCGACTGGTCGATATCAACAAGGACGGCCACTACGAGCTGCTGCTGGGCCGCTTCGCCACGCTACAACTGCTCGGCCTGGGTATTGGCGACAGTGAGTACGTGCAAGAGTGGGAGTACGCGCTGGACGCCGCGCCGTCGGCCGTCCTGGTGCTCGACCTGGACGAGGACGGCGAGGACGAAATCATCGTCGGCACGCGCGACGGCCGCGTCCACAGCCTGAGCGCCGATCGTACCATCCGCTGGCTCAACGCGCCGGGCGAGGAGATCGCCTTTCTGGCGCGCGCCCGCTACGCACTGAGCGAACCGCCACGCGTGGCCGTTGTCCGCCGCCAGCGCCCGCTGGACGAGAGCGCGCCCGACACCCGGCAGCGCCTCAGCTGGCTGGAACTGCGCGAGGCGACAGGCGAGCGCCTGTGGGCCACCATTCTCAACCAGGAAGTCACCAGCCTGGTGGTCGATGACCGCAACGCCGACAGCCCGGCCATCATCCTGGGCACCAGCACCGGGCAGGTGTTGGCCTATGACTTTGACGGCAACGCTCTATGGAGCCACGCGCTGCACAGCCTGGAAGGCGGCGTGCGCCATCTCATCATCGATGAGCGTCTGGGCAATCTGCCCGACCACGTGTTCGCCGTCGGCCAAGACGCCATCGCCGACGTGACGCGCGACGAGGCAGGCGTGACCAGCACCCCTTTCGCCGCCTTTGACCAGCCGATTGCCGCCGTCTACAACATGCGCAGCGCGACCAGCCTGGAGCCGGCGCTGGCGCTGGTGGTCTTTCTGGAAGACGGCGCTATCCACGGTCTTAGCAGCCGCGGTGAAGAGATGGAGCGCCTGGCCTGGCCGCTGCGCCTGGGCAGCCGCCCCAGCGCCACCGATGTGTCGGGTGAAGGGGCCATCGAGGCGTTCCAGGAGAATGTCAGCGCCTTGCTGGTGGCTACGGACGACGGCCGCCTACGCCAGGTGACCATCAACGACGATCAGCCGCTCACCAGTTGGCAGCTCAACGACCTGGGGGCGGTGCAGGCCGTCGCCTGGGACGATCTGGACAAGGACGGCCGACCGGACACCGGGCTGGTCGGCACGCGCGACGGCAGCGTCTGGCTCTACGACCGCCTCTACACCCGCGCGCCGCAGCGCATCCTGGAGTTGCCGCTGGCCAGCGGCGTCTTCCACGTGGCGCTGCTCAAACGCGCTTCCAGCCAATCGCCCGACATTCTGACCATCACCCAGAACGGCCTGGTGCGCCTCTTTCGCGAGGAAGAGAACCGCCCGCCGCTACTGACCCAGCCGGGGGTGGAGTCTGAAGGGGGACAAGTTACGATTGGCGTTCAAGTGGCCGACGTTGAGAACGACGCCGTCACGGTCCAGTTGGAGCTGCAAGACCCGGCCGACGGCTCGTGGCTGCCGGAAGAGGAGCAGCAACTGGTCTCCGGCAACGGCCGTTTGGTGTGGCCGGCTGTGACCATTCCGCCGGGCACCGAGCGCATCGTCTACCGCTTCCGCTTTAGCGACGGCTTCTACCGCGGCACCGTATCGCCGCCGGCCGGGCCAACCTACGTGGCGGCCGGCCCCGGGCTCAACCGCGCCCTGGGGGGCGGGGCAGCCGGCCTGTTGCTCATCGCCGGCCTCTTCCTCTTCGCCCGGCAGGCGCAGACGCCCGCCGCCCAGGCCGCCCGCTTCCACCGGCAGATCGGCCGCCACCCGTCGGAAGCGCTACTGCGGCTGGAAGCGCATTACGCGGCCGTCGGCGGCTCGCCCGACTTTCTGCTGCAACTGGCGAACCGGGCGCGGCAGACAGGCGATATGGATGTCGCCAATCTGGCCGACGGCCTCTTCTTGCTGCCCAACCGGCCGCAAGCCGGTCTATCGATCATCACCCGCACATTGGACGACATCCACGGCGCGGGCCGCCATTGGGTGGGCCTGGCGGCGCGGCGACTCATCTACAAAACGTGCCAGGCGCTGCTCGAAGCCTGTCTCTTATACACATCTGACGCTGCCGACGAGCGATCTAGTGTAGATCTCGGTGGTCGCCGGATCATTAAAAAAAAAAAAAACCTGAAAGAACTGTAGTCACGGGCACGCCAAGGACACATAATAGTAAGAAGTGAGAAAGGAGGACACAAAACAAGAAACGAGGGGGAAGACACATGAGACGAGGAGAGAGGG
>CALLZA010000874.1 GCA_937858165.1 uncultured Ardenticatenia bacterium | reverse complement strand
TGTTTTCTCAGACGTAGAGGGGTTTAGGTCTCGCGTGCGCGCCCGGGGGTTCGGAGATGGGGATAAGAGACAGGCCCTGTGGCGCGGCTGGCGATCACTCACGATTGGGCCAATCTGGTCGCCGCGGCGGACGTCGCGCGTGCCGGCGGCCGACCCGCCACCGGCGGCGACGGCGTTCCTTCTGGCCCGCGGCGCGGCGGCCCGGCAGACGTACCACCTGTATGAATGGTCGTTCTGAGGCCCACGCCCAAGCGCATTCAGTCTCTCCGGGTTCCGAGGAAAAGGCATCCACAGATGACACAGATTTCACAGATTATCTTCTGAGGAATCTGCGTAATCGGTGAAATCTGTGGATGTTTCCTCGATTAGCTCTCAGAGAGAGTATCCGACCGGCCCCAGACCTCGGCCAGCAACTGCTGCATCTCGTCCCCCACCGACCACAGCGCTCGCGCCCCCTGGTCGTCGACTTCCACCAGCCCGTGCGTGGCCAACTGCTCCAGCGCCGCCTTGGCCGCCGAGCGCGACAGTTGGCAGAACAGGCCGATCCGGCGCGTCGTCGTCGGCAGCGGCAGCAACCCCATCGTCAGGATGACCTTCAGTTGTGGCCCCGACAGCCGGCGCACGAGTGTTTCCAGTTGTAGCGGCACGAATTCGTGTGCGATCTCCATCTTCTCCTGTCTCCTGAAGCCGCTCAAATCAACCACGTCCGGCAGCAGCGTCTCCGGCAGACCGAACTGGTGCAGCGTCGCCCGATAGAGGGGCGAGTGGGCGAAGTAGAGCGCGGCGTCGAGCTGTTGCAGCGGGTCGTCGCCGAAGTAGTCGACCACCGACTGGCGCAGCACGGCCAGCAAGAGGCGCTGCACCGGCGGCAGTTTGGCGGAGATGTCGAGGTCGAGCAGGTAGTGAAGGCGCGCGCGCAGGGCTTTGTCGCTGTCGTGGTCGTGTGGGTTCATGGTGCTCCTCTTGCCGGCCAAGCGTCGCGGCTCATTGGCCCCGCGTGGGCCGGCCCAACGGCTGTGCCCACTGTAGCAAGAACCAGAACGTTTGTGCTACACTTTTTCCGACACTTTGTGGCAGGCAAGACGAACTTTTCCCATGCGCCAGAATTAGGCTCAGTCTGCCCCACAGCCGCCAGCACATGGCCGGCCAACGCCTTTTCCCCACATCTCCCCAACCGCGCTTTAACCCCATCAGCCTCTTCTGCCCCAAGACCGGGCAGCCCAAATCGGCCGCCGCCCGCCAACCAGTGGGCAACGGCCGAGCCCCTGCGTCAATGCAGGCGGTGGTCATGTCGCTACGTATGCGTCAGGGCCTAGCGCCCGGCGACGTCAGTACACTCGTAGCGCGCTCGCTACGGCGATCGCCGCACCGGGCGTTTTAACTTCCTTCTCCAGTGCAAATCAGAACATAAGTTCTATCTGCGGATTGGTAGTGTAGCACGAAGAGGCGTGAAGGAAGCGTGAATTCTGTAGTTACGAAATGCAACGGAGGGAGTCACGCCGTACGTGCTCCCAAGGCGCATCACGCCTGCCCCAACACTTCAATCCGGTGCCAGGCGTTGTTCATATACCCCTTGTAGTTCCATGTCGCACCCACGTCGGCCGGCTGCCTGTGGCCGTCGCAGTCAGTGGCGCGGGCTACGAGCGTCTGCACGCCAGGCGCCAACGGCACGGTCGCCGACCACAGTTGCCAAGCCCACGCCCGCCCCACACCGGACAGTGTTGCCTCCGTCCACGTTCGGCCGCCGTCGGCCGACAGCTCGACACGCTCCACCCGTCGTCCGCCGTGCCCGACGGCGTAGCCGCTGACCGTCGTCGGCCCGGTCGGCAACGACGCGCCCGCCGCGGGAACACAGATGGCCGCGCTGACGAATAGCTCGTCCAGCATCCGGCCCGCGCCCTCGACGGCCGTCGTCGCGTCCACGTCAGGCGGGAAGTGCTGGTAGGCCACGGCCTGGAAGTAGTTGTCCGACGGCTGCGCTTGCAGCACGATCTCACCCAGCCACTTGACGCTGCGCGCGCCAATATAGCCGGGGACGACCAGGCGCAGCGGCGCGCCGTGGAGGGGAGTCAGCGGCGCACCGTTCATCTCGTCGGCCAGCAGCACTTCCGGGCCAAGCGCCTTGTCCAGCGGGATGGACGCGCCAAAGCCGAAGCGCCGGCCGCGCCGCTCGACCTCGTCCAGCCCGGTGAAGGCCACGTGGGCCAAGCCAGGGCGAATGCCGGCCAACTCCAGGACGTGATAGAGACTCACCCCGCCCCACTCCCCCTGGCTGATGGCCTCCAGGTCCCACGGCACTTCGCCGGGGATGTCGCGCAGGTCGAGCAGTTCACGCCGCCGGTTACCGGCGCATTGCAGCGTCGCCGTAACCGTCTGGCGCGGGAAGCGGCGCAGGTCGGCCAGCGACAGCGACAGCGACCCGGCAGTGCCGCCGTGGACAACCAGCCGATACGTGGCGGCGTCCGGTTCGGGCACGGTGCCGTGGTTGCGGACGAAGAACAGCTCCGTCGGCGTCACCCAATGGCGAGCCAGCAACTGCGGCGGCGGCCCGGCGTTTGACGGCTCAGCCGCGCGCCCGGTGAGATCGGG
>CALLZA010000873.1 GCA_937858165.1 uncultured Ardenticatenia bacterium | reverse complement strand
TGTTTCACATGGTCTAATGTTAGTTATATTCGCAGCTGTTGGTCGTCATGATCAGCTGAGGGTGTTGAGGCTGTTTGCTGTGCTTACGTCCGTGGTATCGTAGAGCTTTTTTTTTTTTTCAAGCAGAAGACGGCATACGAGATCTAGTACGGTCTCGTGGGCTCGGAGATGTGTATAAGAGACAGGCGTGTAGGCGAAGTCACCAATGAGACGCGTGCCCACAGCGACGACGACCAGAATCATCGCCGCGGCTTCGATGGCATTGAAGTCGCCGAAGATGGCCGCGTCATAGATGTACTGCCCCAGACCGGGATAGCCAAAGATGACCTCGACCACAACCAGCCCACCGACCAGCCAGTTGACGTGTAGCATGATGATGGTGATGGGGGCCAGCAGGGCGTTGCGCACAGCGTGGCGAAAGATGACCCGGCGGCGCGGCATGCCTTTGATGATGGCCGCGCGGATGTAGGGCGTGTCCATGACCTCGACCATGCTGGCGCGGGTCATGCGCGCCACGTAACCCAGCTCGACCGCCGTCAGCGTCATCACCGGCAGTACCAACAGGCTAGGGTTCTCGAACACGGCGTTGGGTGTGGTGAAGATGGCTACCGCGGGCACGACCTTCAGCCAGATGCCAAAGATGAGGATGAGGAAGATGCCGGTGACGAACTCCGGCGTCGCCGTCAGTATCAGACCGATGATCGAAATCGTCCGGTCAATCGGCCGTCCCTCGTTGACTCCGGCAATCACCCCCAGCAACAAGGCCAGCGGCATGACCACGGTAAAGGCCACCGCGGCCAGAATGGCCGAGTTGCGCAGCCGCGGCCAGAGGGTGGCCGAGACAGGCCGACCGGTCTGCAACGACTGGCCGCCGTCGCCGCGCAGCAGGCCGCGGCGCAGTGGAATGTACTGCTGCGGCCCGTTCCCTTCGCGCCGCAACCCAGCCGCGGATAGCACCCACACTTCGGCCCCCTGGCCGCGCACCCACTTCACCGCGCTGCCGTCTTCGTTGACGCCCCAGAAAACCTCCGCCCCCGTTTCGTCGCGCGCCCAGGGGACGTCGGCTGGGCTGGTTGCCGTTGTTCCGTCGGGCTGGAGCCGGATAGTCAGCATCTCCCCTTCTTCCAGCCGCCACTGCGTCGGCACGCCATCGACGTCGGCCCACCACACCCGCTCGCCGGTCATAGGATCGGTGGTCGTGATCAGCGGCAACCCTACCTGGGACTCGGCCCGCCAGTCGCTGCCGATGAGCCAATCCAGGTAGCGCTGCCAGCTGGGCGCGTCAAGGCCCAGCTGGGCGCGGTAGGAAGCACGCTGCTCCGGCGTCGAAAAGACGCCCAGCAACTTTATCGTCACGTCGCCCGTGGCGACCTCCAGCAACAGCCACAGCACAATCGATACCAGGAACATAGTGGCAATGGTGGAGAAGAGGCTGCGGAGGAGGAAACGGGGCATTCGAGTGGTTTGTGACTGGTGGTTAGTGACTGGTGGATAGTGTTGACCACCAGTCACTAACCACTTCTAGCTACAGCGAACTGTCGTACACTTCGTAGAAGAAGTCGGCCGCCGTGGGGTTGGCTTCGATACCGACGAAGCGCTCGTGGGTGATGTTCCAGACGTTCTTCCAGAAGCTGTTGCCGATAGGCCCGCGCTCCTGCATGATGGTCTGAATCTGGCCCATGATCTCGCGCCGCGCCTCTACGTCCAGCGTGGCCTCGGCCTGTCGCAACAGCCCCTCGAACTCCGGATCGACCCAGCGCGTTTCGTTCCACGCGCCGATGGCCGCCTCAATGTAGCCCTGAGAGAGCACCATCGTGCCCAGAGGGCGGTGCGTCCAGGCGGTGATGCCCAAGGGCACTTCCGTCCAGCGCTCCCAGTAGCCGCCCGGCTCGGTGATGTCAAGTTCGATGTCGAAGCCCGCCGGCAGCGCCAACTCGCGCAGCGCTTGGGCGATCTCCGGCTCGTTCTGGTCGTTCTTAGTCGAGAGGACGACGCGCAGCGGCAACTCGATCCCCTTCTCGGCGGCGTACTCCTCCATGAGCGCTAGCGCGCCATCCGGGTCATACTCAGGAATGGGTTGCTCAAAATACTCCGGGTGGATCGGCGCGACGTGGGCGTCGATGGACAGCTCCCCTTCGCCGAAGTAGGCCAGTTGCAAAATGCGCGCCCGATCCTGCGACATCTTCAACGCCGTGCGCACGCGGTTGTCATCCCACGGCGCCACATCAACCCGCATTCGCAATATGAGACTCTGTGCGGTGCTGACGGAGCGCGTGGCCAGGCCGGGTACGTCCTTCAGAGCCGACCAGTCGGACGGCCGCGGGTCGTAGAAGGAGTCGATCTGCCCCGACTGGAGGGCGGCCACAGAGGCGTCCTTTTCCAGATTGACGTAGACGATCTCGTCCAGATAGGGCAGCGGTTGGCCGTCGGCCCCGTTGCGCCAGTAGTCGGGGCGGCGGCGCAGTACGGCCCGCTCCCCCTCGGCGTACTCCTGCAAGGTGAACGCGCCCGTGCCCAGCGGCTGCTGCACGAAGTCACCGCCGAACGAGCGGTGCAAAATGAGCGCCGGATACTCGAAGAGGTGCTCCGGCACGCCGATGTTGCCCGTCGCCAGGTGGAGGCGAATGTGATGGTCGTCGACTTTCTCGATGTTCTGCGGACCGCCAATGTAAGACAGCAGCGAGTACATGGACGAGCCGACGTCTTCATTGAGCCACTGGCCGAAGGTGAAGATAACATCGTCGGCCGTCAGCAGGTCGCCGTTGTTGAACGTCACCCCCTGCCTCAGGAACAAGTCCCACGTCTTCACGTCGTCATTGGCCGTCCAGCGCTCCAGCAAGTAGGGGCGAGTGATGTTGTCGCCGCGCGTCTCAGTCAAATACTCGCACACCTGGCGCACAACGTTGGCCCCTTCGGTCCAGGACAGGCGGGCCGGGTGGTCGAGGCGCTGTAGCTGCATCGCCTTGGTGATCGTGCCGCCGCGGCGCGGACCGCCGGCCGGCGTGGCCGTGGGCTGTGTGGCGCTGCCCGGGGCCGCCGTGGGCGCGGTGGTCGCCACGGCGTTGCCGCCCTGGGGCGCGCAGGCGGCGATGGTCGCTGTGGCCGCCGACATGCCCAGCAGGGTGGCCAGGCGCACGAACTCGCGCCGGGTCATGCGTCCCTGTTCCAGTTTCTCGTAGGCGTCGGGAATGGCCGGGTGAACCGCAGCCATCTCTTTCTTGGATACACTCCGCACCTTCATGGATTCTCCTATGTGTTAAGCCTGCCCGCCCCAAAAGGCGTGTCCCTTCCGGAGACGGTAGTACGGCGGCAACATGATAACATGACTCAGATGATGTGCAAGCCCGCCCCGGCCGGCGCAGGGCACTTCTAACGTTCGTTGGGAGCGCGGAGAAAAACACCTGGTTTCTCCGTGCCCTCTGCGCCTTCTCTCCGCGTTCCACTCTGACCAGCAACAAGCACCTGTCGGTTGCCGGTGTGGCGCGCGGCGCTACAATGCGGGCGCGATGACCCAACGTGCTGTCCTGCTGGAAGCCCTGGCTTCGACCCCGACCGACGTCGCCCGTCTGGTGCGTGGCCTGAATGAGACGGCCGCCGCTTGGCGGGCGGCCGTCGGCTGGTCATGTCGAGACGTCGTCACCCACCTTGCCGCCGTCGAGCCGCTCCACCTGGCACGCTGGCAGCGCATCGTGGCCGAAGAAGAGCCGTCACTCGCCGCGACAGAAGTTAATCAGACACTTGTCGATACGACACTATCTTTGAGCGAGTTAACCGAGCGCTTTTGGCAGAGTCGTAGGTTGAGCCTCATATGGCTACGCGAAATACAGCCGGCCGATTGGCAGCGCCCGACCAACCACGAGACCAAAGGCCGCACCACCCTCCGCTTCCTCGTCCAGGACCTTGTAGCCCATGACATCGAGCATACCGCGCAGTTGGTCACCATTCTGGGCGAATGGCGGCAACAGCGCCGGCAAGATGCCGGCGAGCCGGGTGAGGGATGAAGACGGCGTTCATCCTGTCTCTTATACACATCTGACGCTGCCGACGAGCGATCTAGTGTAGATCTCGGTGGTCGCCGTATCATTAAAAAAAAAAAAAGAAATAACAAAAAAAAAAAAATGCACCAGGAAATATAAAACAAACAAGAAGACGAAATGACTCGAAAAAGAATAGTGCAAAAAAAAAGATAGCAAGAGAAATGACAAAGG
>CALLZA010000872.1 GCA_937858165.1 uncultured Ardenticatenia bacterium | reverse complement strand
TATGATGTACACGTATGTGGATCTTTTATTCTCTTGGTTGTGCTTGACTTGTTATGTATATGTGTGTCATGTTTTGTTTTTTTTTTTTTTTTCTTTTTTGTTTTGTTTTTTTTTTGTTTTGTTTTGTTTTGTTTTTTCAAGCAGAAGACGGCATACGAGATCTAGTACGGTCTCGTGGGCTCGGAGATGTGTATAAGAGACAGTTGTTGAGGATGTCTTCGAGTTCTTGGATGCGCCCTTCCAGAAAGGATTGCTCGTTGCGAGCGGCTTCCAGCTCAGCGTTGTCGACAAAATCGTCGTCCTGGCCGTCCTCAAAGGCGCGGTGCAAGCGATCGGCTACATCCTCGCGCCCCTTGGTGCGCAGGTGTTCCAGTTCCTTCGTCAACCGCTCCAGACCCTCGGCGGTCAGCAGTGTGGGTTTCTTCGACAGCATACGTCTCGTTCCTGATATAGGCAAAGACCGCTGAGAGCAGCGGTCGACCTCTGTGTTACAGATCAACGCTATAGTATAGCAGCGTCGCTTGGCTTGTAAAGAGCATTTGGTACCGGCGCAGCCTACATCACCTGGGCCAGGGCGGGGCGGTGGGCCGGCTGGTAGCCGTTCTCGCCATGCGCCCCATCGGCGACGCGGGCGCGCAGCAGCGGGCCACCCACGGGCAGATAGTCGTAGCCTGCGGCCGCCAGTGTATCGTAGTCGGGGATCATCCGCCGGCCGTCCATGATCAGATAGGGTGGGTTCACCGTTGTCTGGATGGTGTGGGCCAGACCGCGGAACTCCTCCCAGTCGGTCGAGATGTAGAGCGCGTCGCTATCGCGCATCGCCTCCTGGGCCGTGTCGTGGTAGCTGATGCGCTCGAACAGGTGGTTTTTGTCGGGATTAAACCAGTTGCGGCGCGCTTCGTCGGCGGCCAACGGGTCGTAGGCGCGAATGGTCTTCACGCCGCGGGACAGCAGCGATTCGACGACGCGCAGCGCGGCCGAGTCGCGCATGTCGTTGGTGCGCTTCTTGAATGCCAGCCCCAACAGCGCTACCGTCTTCTGGTTGAAGCTGAACTGTGCTTCGTGGATGGCACGGTCGATCAGGTACGTCTTCTGGTACTCATTGATGCTATGGACCGCCTGCAATAGGTCGGTCGAGCGGCCGGCGTGGTTCATCTGGTAGATGAGCGACTGAATATCCTTCCCGAAGCAACTGCCGCCCGCACCGTTGCTGACGTAGCTGCCCCACGTGCTGATGCGCGCGTCCGACGTGACGCCGATCTTCAGGTCCTCCATGCGGATGTTGGGCATCGCCTCGGCCAGACGTGCGCCGACGCCGTTCCAGAAGGAAATATAGGTCAACAGCAGCGTGTTGCTCATGTACTTGATCGCCTCGGCCGTCTCCGGCGTCGTCTCCAGGTAGCGGATGCGCACGTGGTTGACAAACTGCGAGTAGAGGCGGCGCAGGATTTGCATGTCCTCGGCCGTGTCCGCCCCAACGACGACGCGGTCCGGCCGGCGCGAACCTTCGACGGCATTGCCCTGGGCCAGGAACTCCGGGTTGGAGGCCACGCCGAAGTTCGCCACACCGTGCTCGCGCATGACCGACTCCAGCAGCCGGGCTGTGCCGATGGGCACGGTGCTCTTGTTGACCAGCACGACGCGCTGCGCATTCTGGCGCTGGGCCAGCAGCCCGGCCAGGTGGTGGGCGGCGTCGAGGTAGTAGGTCATGTCCGTCGAACCGTCGCGCTTGGGTGGGGTATTGATGCAGAAGAAGTATGCATCCGTCCCTTCGACAACGGTGGCGATGTCGGTGGTGAAGAATAGATAACGATCGAGGTTTTCAGCCACGATCTCAGCCAGGCCGGGTTCATTGACATAACGCTCAATGGTTTCGGCGTCGCCGGTCTGATAGGCGGCGATACGCGCCTTGTCGATGTCGTAGGCGTAGACCTCATGGCCATACTCCGAGAGTACCGCTGCGTGAGGTAGACCAACAAACCCGGTGCCGATTACAACGATTTTCATTTTCTAGGCTCCTTCAGCCGTCTAAAGCGGGCGCGCGACGGGATGTGGCTGCCGCGGGCCGCAGCTTCGCATCTATTCTAGCCCCACTGTGGTCGCTAACCAAGTCGCGTCGCCGACGATCGATCGCCGCTTGACATGCGCCCCGCCGCTGCGTCGTCGTCCAAGAGCGCTTGCGCCGCCCGCCGCCCGATCTCGACGGCGTAGTTCGTACCCCGGTCCCAGGGGTAGACCTGGCTCATGCTGGCGAAGTAGAGACCGGGCAGGGGCGTGCGCAGGTCGGGGATGGCCCGCGAGTGGTTCAGCCCGGGCACGGGCTGAGCGTAGCGGGCGCGGAAGAGCCAGCTACGGCGCACCCAGTCGGGCCGGAAGTCGGGATTGAAGCGGTGGAGCACGCCGACGAACAGCCGCTCCATTTCGTCCTGGCTCATCGTCAGGTAGGCGTGGTCGGGCGTCACGTAGTCGCCACAGTAGACGATGTGGTCGCCGCCGTAGTGGCTGCGGTCGATGTAGTTGGTGTGCTCCACCAGGGCCAGGAAGGGCACGCCACCGGCTTTGTCGGCCGAGGTGGCCGGGATGTTGAGCCAGTAGGTGCCGCTATCGCCCAACAGCGAATGCTTCAGCGCCAGCGTCATGACCACGGCGCCCATGCTCTTCAGGGCCAGAATTTGCCGCAGATAGTCGCCGGCCAGGTCGGGGGCCAAGTGGGCCAGTAGGGCGGGCGAAGTGGTAACCAGCACGGCGTCATACCGTTCGGCCGCGCCGCCGGCGGTCACTCGCAGCCCGTCGCCGTCGCGGCGGATACTCTCGGCCGGGCAGTTGAGCCGGATGCGTCCACCCAATTCGCCCACGACAGCCGTCAGCCGGTCAACGAACGCCTGGAAGCCGCCCTCGAAGTAGCCCAGCCGGGGGCTGCGCACGTGGAGGCGCGCCCACATCCAGGCCATGTTCACTTCCTGGTAGTAGGGCCCGAACTTGCCGATGAGCAGCGGCCGCCAGACCATCTCGTAGATCTTGTCGCCATAGGCGCGGCGCAGCCAGGCATCGGCCGTCTGCTGCTCCAACTGCCGCCACGGTTCGGTGAAGCGCAGGTAAGCGCTGACCAGGCCGAAGCGGGTCACGTCCAACGGGTTGAAGCCGGGGAAGGTGATCCAGCGCCGCGGCGAATCGAAGGGCACGATGCGGTCGTCGTAGATAACCGAGGTCGTCGGCCGTGGAAAGAACAGCTTGTCGCGAAAGTCGAGTTCCTCGACAAGACCAATGATAGCCCGGTCAGAGGTAAACAGGTGGTGGTAAAACTTCTCCAGTGGCCACTCCCAGCGTTCGTCGCGAAAGCCGGTGGCCAGGCCGCCGGTCTGGCTGTCGCCCTCCAGCAGGGTGACGGTGTGGCCGGCGCGCAACAGGTCGTAGGCGGCCGACAGGCCGGTGAGGCCGGCGCCGATGATGGCGATGTTCATTGTGTAAGGCTCTCTCCTAAGCGTTGGGGAGCTGGGGGGTGGGGGAGCAGGGGAGATTGGATCACCCCTGCACCCCTGCTCCCCCGCTCCCCTGCTCTGTCAGGCTCACACCCTCCGCAGCGCGGCCGATATCCGCCCAGCCCAACTGGATGCGCACCATGTAGTAGATGCCGAGCAGGGTGATGGGCAGCCACAGGGCGGCGTGGAGCGTCAGGGTGTAGGCGGTAGCTACGGCCGGGTCGACGCCGTAGAGCGTCAGTACGGCAATACCCGGCCCGTCGAACGTGCCAATGTAGCCGGGGGCCGAAGGCAGTGTCGTCGCCAGATTGACCACGCCGTTCATGAGCATCAGGGCGAAGAACGACACGGTGAAGTCGAAGGCGTGCATGACAAACCAGTACTTGACCGTCTCCAGCAGCCAGATGACGACCGAAGTCAGGAAGATCATGACCAGATTGCGCGGATCGCGCAGACAGAGCAGCCCTTCCACAAAGCGCTCGGCGAAGCCCAGCAGCGGCGCGCGCAGCCGGTGGGGCACGAAGCGGCCGATGAACCACTCCGCCAGGCGCAGGAAGCGCGCCGGCACGGCGGCCACGGCGAAGAAGACCAGCAACGCGCCGAAAAACAACACGCTGCCCAGAATGACGACGAAGCGGATGCTGTCGCTGGGCAAGGGGGCGAAGGGCAGGGCGACGAAGACGAACAGCAGCATCACCAGGCCGTCAAAGACGCGCTCGAC
>CALLZA010000871.1 GCA_937858165.1 uncultured Ardenticatenia bacterium | reverse complement strand
CAGCCCTGAAGCAGATGATTCTCCACGGCGAACTGGGCCACATTTACTACATCGACGCCATCCGCGCCAGCCTCGGCCTCTGCCAGACCAAGGCCAACGTCGTTTGGGACCTGGCCCCGCACGACATCTCCATCCTGCGCTATCTGCTAGGGGCCGACCCCATCAGCGTCAGCACCCACGGCTCCAGCTGCGTCCAGGAAGGCATCGAGGACGTAGCTTACACAACCCTGGCCTTCCCCAACAACGTCCTGGCCCACATCCGCTCCAGTTGGCTCGACCCGTCGAAGCAGCGGCGCATCACCGTCGTCGGCAGCAAGAAGATGGTCATCTACGACGACGTGGAACCGCTGGAAAAGGTGAAGATCTACGACAAGGGCGTCAAGGCCATCCGCCATACCGACACCTTCGGCGAATTCAGCTTCGCCTATCACTACGGCGATGTGGTCATCCCCTACATCCGCTTCGAGGAGCCGCTGCGCGTCCAGTGCCAGCACTTCATCGACTGCGTGCGCGAAGGCAAACAGCCGCGCACCGATGGCTACAACGGCCTGCGCGTCGTCCAGGTCGTCGAGGCGGCGCAGGCCTCGCTGCGGCAGAATGGTCAAACCGTCGTCGTCTCCACCAACGGCCGCCGCGCCGCCGCGCCCCAGGCGGTCGAGGAGTTGGTCCATGCTTGAGGCCATCGCCCCCATTACCCTCGACGAGCCAGAAGCGATTGACGAATCGGTCACGGTCGGCTATCCCACCGGTCGCCCCATCGCCGACCGTGCCCTGCGCATCGGCCGCGGCGCTCACCTGCGCTCCGGGACCGTCGTCTACGTCGGTACGACCATCGGTCGCGGCCTGCAAACCGGCCACAACGTCGTCATCCGCGAAGAGACCATCATCGGCGACAACGTCGGCATCTGGAGCAACTCGGTCATCGACTACGGCTGCCGCATCGGCAACAACGTCAAGATCCACAGCAACGTCTACGTGGCCCAGTTCACCACCATCGAAGACGACGCCTTCCTGGCTCCCGGTGTCACCATTGCCAACGACATGCGCCCCCTGTGCGCCGAATGCACCCACGCCGGCGGCCCGACCATCAAACGCGGTGCGCGCATCGGTGTCAACGTGACCATCTTGCCCGGGGTCGTCGTCGGCGAATACGCCCTCGTTGGCGCAGGCTCGGTTGTCACCAAGGACGTGCCGCCCCACGCCGTCGTCTATGGCAACCCGGCGCGTGTTGCCACCACCGTGGATGATATCGACTGCCCCCTCCATCCCGGCGAGAAGGCCTACGTCAACGGCGTGAAGAACCACTGCGGCGCTCATTAGCCGTCACGACTCATGAACGACTCGCCGCCCGGCGGCCGCCCCCTGCGACTGGCCTGGGTGTCGCCCATCACGCCCACCAAGCTTGACTCGGTGACGTGGCTCGACACCACCCGCGAACTGCGCCGCCTGGGCATGGATGTGACTCTGCTGGCGGCCGGCCAACCGGCTGGCCGCCACAGCTACCGGGGCATCGAGGTCATCAACATCCCCCGGCCCGAAATCTACTTCGTCAGCCGTCTGGTGTTCCACCTGCGCGTACTGCTTTACCTGTTGCCGCGCCTGTCACAGATCGACTTCGTTCTTTTCCATCCCATCTCCGCCATCTGGCTCTTCCCGCTGCGGCTGGCCGGGCGCGACCGGCCGCTGCTGGTGATGGACTCGCGCGACCTGCTCGACTTCGGCACCACGACGCTCAAAGCTCGCCTGCGCAACGCGCTGGAGCGGCTTACCTACCGCCTGGCCACGCGCCTGGCCGACGGGCAGACGGCCATCACCCCCCGCCTGGCCCAACTGGTCGGCATTCCGCCGCGCCAACTGTGGGGCATCTGGCCCTCCGGTGTCAACCCTGAGGCGTTTGCCGTCGCCCGCGCCGAGCGACAGCCGCCGTCTCCCGGTGAGCCGTTGCGCCTGGTCTACGCCGGCATCTTCCTGGAGCAGCGCCACCTGCTGCCGTTGGCCCGCGCCGTGCGCCGCGCCAATGACGAAGGCATGGCCTTCCGCCTGTCCCTCTATGGTGACGGGCCGCAGCGCCCGGCGCTGGAAGCGTACGCCGCCACCACCGGCGACGCCGTGCGCGTCGAACGCCCCATTCCCTACGACGCCATCCCGACCATGCTTGCCGCGGCCGACATCGGCGTCACCTCTCTACCGTCGCCCGACGACGTCAAGTACGAGGCGTCCAGCCCGCTCAAGCTGTTCGAGTACATGGCCGCCGGGCTGCCGGTGCTGTCCACCAGCAACCGCTGCCATACCGATGTCGTCGGGGCAGGCCGCTACGCCTTCTGGGCCGCCGCGCCAACCGAGGATGATCTGCTGGCGGCCCTGCGCGCGGCCTGGGCCGCGCGCCACGAGCTGGCTGAACTGGGGCAGACCGCGTACCGAGATGTCGATGAGTGGACGTGGGCCGCGTCGGCGCGTAAGCTCTACGAGGCGCTCCAAGCGGGCCTGCGCCGCCGTGCCCCCGTGCCGGCCGCTGTGGCCCAGCCTTCCCGCCGCGGCAGCTTGTAGCCCCGCGCTACCGGCAGCGCTCGCCTATGCTGTAAGCCAGTTCTTAAGAATCCGCTCCTAGTCTACAGTAGGATTTAGGAGCATTTCCAGAAGGCCTGCTCCATCGTCCGCCATTGAATTCACCCGGCCGCCGAATTGAGCAGCTTGTCGCCCTTATCCTAGCGGGCCGACAGCCGAGTTGCGGCGGTCGGTCAAGGTGTAACATGAACATCCCATTTGTCGATCTACAGTCCCAATACCAATCCATCAAAGCCGAAGCTGACGCGGCCGTTCTGGCTGTCATGCAGCGTGGCGACTTCGTCCTCGGCGGCGCCGTGGTTGAATTCGAGCGTGCCTTTGCCGAATACTGCGGCGCGAAGTACTGCGTCGGCGTCGACTCCGGCTACTCGGCCCTGGAGTTGATCGTCCGTGCCTATGGCATCGGTCCCGGCGACGAAGTCATCACCGCCGCCAACACCTTCATCGCCACTACACTGGCCATCTCCAACACCGGCGCGACCCCCGTGCTGGTCGATATCGACCCCCAGACCTACAACATCGACCCGACCAAAATCGCCGCGGCCATCACACCACGCACCAAGGCGATCATGCCCGTCCATCTCTACGGCCAGCCGGTCGATATGGACCCGATCCTGGCCATCGCCCGCAAGCACGGCCTGCGCGTCTTTGAAGACGCCGCCCAGGCCGCGGGCGCGCGCTACAAGGGGCGCATGGTCGGCAACCTGGGCGATGCCGCCGGCTTTAGCTTCTACCCCGGCAAGAACCTCGGCGCCTATGGCGACGGCGGCGCGGTCGTCACCAACGACGCCGAGATCGCCGAAAAGGTGCGCCTGCTGCGCAACATTGGTCAGAAAGTGAAGTACTACCACGAGGTGAAGGGCTTCAACCACCGGCTCGATACGATGCAGGCCGCCGTTCTGCTGGTCAAGCTCCCCCATCTGGACGGCTGGAATGCCCAACGTCGCCGTGCCGCCGCCACCTATCGCGAGTTGCTGGCTGACTTGCCGTTCGCCACGCCGGCCACCGCCGACTACGCTGAGCACATCTTCCACCTCTACGTCGTCCGCGTCAACAACCGCGAGGCGCTGATGGATCACCTTAAAGAGCGCGGCATTGCCAGCGGCTTGCACTACCCGATTCCGATCCACTTGCAGCCCGCCTACGGCGAACTGGGGTATAAGCAGGGCGACTTCCCCATCACCGAAGCCTACGCCGAAACCATCCTGTCGCTGCCCATCTTCCCCGAGCTGGACGACGATAAGGTGGCCTACGTCGTCGAGGCCATCCGCGACTTCTTCCAGTCACACCCGGATGAGATGTTGGCTCAGGCTGTGGCTGCCGACTAAGCGTTTTGCTAAGATAACGGCGAAAGCGACACGAACGCAAAGGCGCGCGGCAGGCCACGCGCCTTTGCGTTCCCGATTCGCCGCAACAGGTATAGCGAGATATGGCTCAGGCAGACTACCCGTATCGCAATGATCGCACCGCGCCAAAGCGCGAAAACACAGTCGCCCGCTCGGGCTGGATGCGCGAGTGGTGGTTCCGCATGCTGGTTGTTCTGTTCTTCGCCGAACTCATCGTGCCTTTCCTGCTCTGGCGCGCCGGCCTGCCGCGCAGCATGGACTTCTTCAAGGAGATCGTCGCCGGTGTCATCGTCCTGCTGACTTTCTCGTTCATCCTGCTGCGCGACCGCATTCCCCTGGCCCTGTTGTTCATCCTCGGTGTATCACTCATCTGGAGTCTTGTGCCGATCCTCGACGGCCAAACCGCCGGTGCGACGCTCTGGGGCTGGTGGCGGTTCTTCAAGTACCCACTGCTGCTCATCTTTGCCTATCTCATCCCTCGCTGGCCGAAAGACTTTCCGCGCTGGTTTATGCGCTTTCTCATCGTTCTCATGCTGTTCGAGATCGGCGTGCAACTGGTGCAATTGGCGATGGGCGAGCCGCCGGGCGACAGCCTGGCCGGCACCTTCGGTTGGAAGGGTGTGGCTTCTTACAGTATGTTCGTCTTCTTCGCTGTCTGCATTGGCTTTGGTCACTGGGTCGCGACAGGCGAATGGAAGACGATGCTGCTGATCCTGGTGCTGGGCCTTGTCGGCAGCATGTTGAATGTCACCAAGTTCTATCTGCTGGCCGTGGCCGTCATGGGCGCGGCCGCCCTGGTCCTCCACATGCTTCGCGGCGGCCAGGTGCGCCAGCTCTTTGTCTACGTGATCCTTTTCACGCTGAGCTTTGCCGCCTTCGTACCAATCTATAACAGCTTTATTGCCAACACGCGTGGGCTGAAGCCGCTGCAGGAGTACCTCGATCCCGATTTAATGGAGGAGTACCTGTTCAACGACGGCAAGGGTGACGAGGACGGCCAGTACAACTTTGGTCGCGGCTTTGCCATAACCTACGCCTGGCAGCAAATCCAGCGCGACAACACGACGATGCTCTTCGGCTTCGGAATGGGCAGCCGTACCTATAGCGCCGCACTCGGCATCACCGGGGCCAGTCTGGCCGAAGACCTCTATGGCAGTCTGGGCGATACCGGCATGGGCCAGTGGCTTCAGGAGTTCGGTGTGCTCGGCGTTGTCCTCTTCAATCTGCTCAACTTCTGGATCATGTGGCGGCTCTTCCGCCACGCCCGAACCGTCTCCGACCCAAATCTGGCGGCCATGGAGTACGGGTTGATCCTGTTCACTTTCTTGTGGCCGCTCTGGCTCTGGTACCACCGCCCCTGGATTGCCGGGGTGATGATGGTCCTCTACTGGGTTTCGCTCGGCTACGTCTTCCGCCAGATATACCCTCGTCCGCGTCGCGTGCGCCGTCCGGCCGCCACAAGGGCGCTCGACGAACCGACACCCCACGCCACTGACGCTCGTCTACCGCGCTGACGCGCGCTGTCTCCACGGCCAGGCCTTAACGACTCGGGCCTGGCCGTTTTGGCCCCGCTACTTCAGCTTTATCGTAAGTATCCTACTCTACGATAACCGAATAGGAGCGCTCCCGCGTCCGATTGCGACGTGGACGCAGACCATTTTCCCGCAGGAGCGGAGGTACAAACGAATGCCTTCCGAAAGGCCCAACATCTTACTAGTCGTCATCGACTGCCTGCGCGCCGACCGCGCCTTCGACGCGGACCGCAGCGCCCAGACGCCCGGACTAAACGCCCTGGCCGAACGGGGCGTCCTCTTCACCCATCTCATCAGCGCCAACTCGATGACCATCCCGTGCATGACCACCATGTTCACTGGCATGTACCCCGCCCATCACGGCGTACGGGCCATGGTCGGCGCGCGCGTGGGCGACCACGTGCCGCTGCTGGCTGAACTCCTGCGCGAAAACGGTTATCACACCTACGCCGAGGCCAGTGGCCCCCTCAGTCCGTTCTATCGCCTCGACCGCGGCTTCGACCAGTATGAACTGCGCGATGGCGTCAAGTCGTCGTTGCTGGGCGAGTGGGGCGATCAGCTCATTGCCCGCTTCCGCAACGGCCACTTCCGCGAACCGTGGTTCACCTATCTGCATCTGTGGGGCGTCCATCGCCCCCGCCAGATTCTGCCGGAGTTCAACAAGCCGGAGTACGGCCGCACCGAGTACGACCGCGCCATCTCCAGCTACGACGCCCGCCTGCGCGAACTGCTCCAGGTCATTGACGAAGACAACACTGTCATTCTCGTCACCGGTGACCACGGCGAGAAGATCCCCGAAAACGATCTGGAGAACCGCGTCGAGTTCCTGAAGAAGTCGCTGTCCAAGGGCGACCCTGGCAAGGCGTCCAGCCCGTGGGTGCGTGCCCGCCGCAAGGGGCTGGCTTCGCTGCGCGCCGGCTGGGTGCGCGGCGCGCGGTTGCTCTACCACGTCGGCCTGGTTGATAGCCCACTGGCTACCGTCACCGGCCACGGCTACCACGTCTACGACTCCCTGGTGCGCGTGCCGCTGGTGGTTGCCGGCGGGCCGGCCGCCTCTCGCCGCCGCGTCAGCCAACAGGTGCGGCAGATCGACATCATGCCAACCATCCTCGACCTGGTCGGGCTGGGCGACACCACCCCGCCTACCGCCGACGGCCGCAGCCTGCTGCCCCTGATGAACGGCCAGCCGCTGCCGGAGCTGCCGGCATTCATCGAGACCTGCCAGAACTCACGCGAACCGTCGTCGTTCTATGGCGTGCGCGCCGGAGGCTTCAAGTTTGCCTACGACGCCGGCAACCCCAAGGTCCCGGCCGAACTCTACGACCTGAACGCCGATCCGAACGAGACCAAGAACCTGGCCGCGACCCAACCGCAGAAAGCGGCCGAACTCAAATCCTTGCTCGAGAGCCACCAGACACAGACCCAAACGGCCGCCGTGGCCCTGACTGACGAAATGAGCGACACCGAAATGGCCGGCCTGGCCGAACACCTGCGCAAGCTCGGCTACGTGGAGTAATCCAAACCTCATGAAGAAACTATTCGGCAAACTCCTGGGCGAAGCCAAGCCCACCCCGACTCGCAGCGAACCGATCGTCATCGTCTCTGGTCTGCCGCGGTCCGGCACCTCCATGATGATGAAGATGCTGGAAGCGGGCGGAATTCCGCCGCTAACCGACAAACTGCGCACCGCCGACAACGATAACCCCAAGGGCTACTACGAGTTCGAGCGTGTCAAACAGATGGACAAGGGCGACACCGGTTGGATGGCCCAGGCCCAGGGCAAAGTCGTCAAGGTCATCTCAGCCCTGCTCAAGCACCTACCCGCCGGCTACAACTACCAGGTCATCTTCCTGCGCCGCCACATGTCCGAAATTCTGGCCTCGCAGCGCAAGATGCTCATCAATCGCGGCGAAGACCCCGACAAGATGGACGACGCCCAGATGACCATGCTCTTCGAGAACCACGTGCGCCAGGTGGAAAGCTGGTTGGCCCAACAGCCCAACATCGAAGTGCTCTACGTCCACTACAGCGACGTCATGGCCGACCCGCTGACGGCCATCAACAGCATGGGCCGCTTCCTGGGGCGCGATCTGGACGTGCGGGCCATGGCCGAAGTGGTTGACCCCGACCTCTACCGCAACCGCCAGACGGAGACGGCCGCGGCCTAGGCCCGGCCCGGCCCACACCGCAAGGGAACGCCATGCGAATCTTGATGGTCAACAGCTTCAACTACCTGCGCGGCGGAGCGGAGCGCTGCTGCTTCGACCTGTCGGCCCTGTTGGAGGCTAACGGCCACCAGGTCATCCCCTTCAGCATGGCCCACCCGCGCAACGTGCCGTCGCCCTATGATGACTACTTTGTCAGCCACATTGACTTCCCCACCGAGCTGCGCCGGCCAGGACTGGGGCCTAAGCTCAATGTCGCCGAACGCATCCTCTACTCGCGCGAGGCCAAGCGCAAGATCGAGCAACTGGTGGCCGACACCCGGCCCGACCTCGTCCACATCCACGGCTTCATCCACGAGATGTCCACGTCCATCCTGCCGCCGCTGAAGAAGGCCGGCCTGCCGGTGGTGCAGACGCTCCACGACTACAAGATCGTTTGCCCCAACACGACGTTCATCTCCAACGAATCCGTCTGCGAGCGCTGTCAAGGCCACCGCTACTACAACATCGCCCTCCACCGCTGCAAGCGCGACTCGCGCGTCGCCAGCATTTTGGCCGGCGCGGAGATGTACTTCCACGAACTGTTCCGGCTCTACCAGCCCAACATCGACATCTTCATCTCGCCCAGCGCCTTCCTGGCCCACAAGGTCAGCGAACACGGCGTCAGCAAGCCCATCGTCACCATCCCCAACTTCATCGATCCGGCCCAGTTCCGGCCGCACTATGAGCCGGACAACTACTTTCTCTACGCCGGCCGACTGGCCCGGCCCAAGGGCATCTTGACCCTGCTGGAGGCCATGCGCCAGGCCGATGTAACCGCCGAACTACGCATCGCCGGCGCGGGCGACATGGAGAGCGAACTGCGCGACTTCGTCGCCCGCTATGGCCTGAGCAACGTCCGCTTCCTCGGCCACCTGGACACCGCCGAACTGACCCACACCATGCAGCACGCCCTGTGCACCATCCAGCCGTCGGAGTGGTATGAGAACTACTCCATGACCGTCATCGAGTCGCTGGCCTGTGGTACACCGGTCGTCGGCGCGGCCATCGGCGGCATCCCCGAACAGGTGCGCGACGGCGTCAACGGGCTGCTGTTCGAGCCGGGCAACGCCACCCAGTTGGCCGAGAAGATTCGCTATCTGCACGGCCGGCGCGAACAAGCCATCGAGATGGGCCGCGCCGGCCGGCGACAGGTCGAGCTTATCAACGGCCCGACCGCCCACTACGAACAGACGATGCAGGTCTACGAACGCCTCGCGCCGCGCCCGGCCCCCACCCGCCCCCACCCGGCGGCGCAGCCCAACGGCCCCAGCCCTCAAGGCACTGACACCGCGGAGACACGCGCGTGAAAAAGAAGATCGCCTACATCGGCATCAAAGCCCTGCCGGCCAACGCCGGCGTCGACACCGTCGTCGAGAAGATCGTTGGCCGTCTCGACCGCGACCGCTACGAACCGGTTGTCTACGTCAACCGCGCCCTCGTGCCCGCCGGTACGACCATGCCCGGCGTCCGCCTCGTGCGCATCCCGACACTGCCGGGCAAGTACTTCAACGCCCCGCTGCTCTTCCTGCTGTCGGCACTCCATGCGCTCTTTCTGGGAAATTACCACCTGGTTAACGTCCACAGCGTTGAGACATGCTTTATCTTGCCCATCCTGCGCCTGCGCTACAAAGTTATTGTCACTGCCCATGGCCTGTTGAGCAAGGAGCCGCCTGAACTGAGCAAGTGGGGACGTCTCAAGCCCTTGCTGCGGCTGACCGAGTGGCCCTTCGTTTATCTCTCCAACGCGCGTACCAGCGTCTCCCAGCCCGACAAGGAGTATCTGGAAGCGACCTATCGCCGCTCCGTCCACTATCTGCCCAACGGCGTTGACGAACTAAAGCCCGATCTGGCCCGCGCCAGGGCGGTGTTGGCCGAGCATGGCCTGGAGCCGGGCAAATACCTGCTCTTTTCCGCCGGGCGCATCGTGCCCCGCAAGGGGTGTCACTTCGTCCTCGAAGCGCTGCGCGGCATGGATGCCGACGTCCGCCTGCTGGTCATCGGCGACACGAGCCACGTGCCCGACTACACCGCCCAACTCAAGGCCCTGGCCGACGACCGCGTGCGCTTCGCCGGGTTCATTTCGTCCAAAGAACTGCTCTTCGGCCTGATCGCCCTGTCGCAACTCTACGTTTTTCCCACCACCTACGAAGCGATGGCTATCACCCTGCTGGAAGTGGCCGCGCTCCGTATCCCGCTGGTGGCCAGCGACATCCCCGAAAACCGTGTCGTCTTGCCGGAGCACGCGCTCTTCTTCCGCTCGGCCGACGTGGCTGACCTGCGGGCGCGCATCGAATGGGCCTTGGGCCACGAAACCGAAATGAAGGAACTGGCCGCCGGCGCCTATCAGCGCGTCGTCCACTCCTACCACTGGCCGACCATCATCGCCACCTACGAACAACTCTATGACCAGCTGCTCTTCAACTCGCGCCCGGTTACACGCCCGGCGGAGCCGACGGACTGACCCGCCCGCCGACCGTACCCCCTTCGTGGTACAATTTGGCTGCACTGGCGCGCCGCCCGGCCGCCCAGCCACGAACGAAAGACAGTTCGTAACTGAAAGCTGCTATTGTCGATTATTGAACAGTTTAAGGAAGCGAGCTGAGGAGCAAAGCATACTATGGAGCTAAGAAGTTACCTCTCCATTCTCCGGCGACGTCTCTGGATCGTCGTCGCCAGCATCATCCTGGGCACGGCCATCGCCGCGGCGATCACCTTCCTGGCCACGCCCCAATATACCGCCGCGACGACAGTTCGCGTCCTGACCGTCGGCGGCGGCACGATCACCGAGGCCCGCCCGGACATTAACTACACCGAGCGCTTGGTCAACACCTATTCACGTATTATCACCAGTAGCACGGTGCGCCGGCAGATCATGGACGATCTGGGGCTGGAAACGCTGCCGGTCATCTCGGTGCAGACCATTCCAGGTACGGAACTCATCCGCATCGCCGCCGAAGCGCCCGACCCCGAAGACGCGCGCGACATTGCCAACAGCGCCGCGCAAGTACTGGTCGATCAAAACCTGGAGTTCTATAGCGGCGGCGCGGGCCAGACGCTGCAACAGATCTTGAGCGAGCAGCTTGTCACGGCCGAGCAAGAACTCGAGCAAGCGCGCGCCGACTATGCCGAAGCGCTGGCCGCTTCGCCCCAAAACGAAGCCACCTTGTCGATCGCCAGCCAGGCGCTGGAAGTACGCGAGCGCACCTACACCTCGCTGCTGACTCAGTACGAAGCCGCCCGCCTTGAAGAGGCCGTGCGCGGCAACGCCATCTCTGTCATCGAAGAGGCCACCGCGCCCAATCGCCCGGCCAAGCCGCGTCACGTTGTCAACCTCGCCCTGGGCCTGGCTCTCGGCCTTGTCGGCGGCGTTGGCCTGGCCTTCTTGCTGGAGAACCTTGATACGACGCTCTATACCACCGAGCAGATTGAAAACGCCACGCAGATGATGACCGTTGGCCAGGTTCCGGCCGCCAAGGACGACCTCTCCATCGCCCGGTTGGGCAGCGGCCACTACCCGCAACTTGAATCGTTCCGGCGGCTGCGCACCAACATTCTGGCCTCCGGCGTCAGTGGCGCGCAAGTCGTCTTGCTGACCAGCGCCAAGCGCGGCGAGGGTAAATCGACCGTGTCGGGCAATCTGGCCGTCACCGTGGCCCAGAGCGGCCGCGAGGTCGTCGTCGTCGATTGCGACCTGCGCCTGCCCACCGTCCACAAGCTGTTCGACCTGCCCAACAAGCGCGGTCTGACCAACGTCCTGGCCGGCGAAGTGTCCGTCGATGAGGCCATCCAGTACAGCGCCTTCCCGCGCGTCCAGGTCATCACCAGCGGCCCACTGCCGCCCAACCCCACGGAGCTACTCGGCTCGCAGCGCATGCTGGACCTGATCGAGCAACTGAAGACAACCTTCGACTTCATCATCCTCGACACGCCCGCTCTGCTGTCGGTGGCCGACGCCGCCGTGCTGGCCCCGGCGGTCGATAATGTCATTCTCGTCGTGGCCCAGGCCCAGACCCGCCGCGGCGATGTGCAGGCCGTGCGCCAGCAGCTATCCAACGTACGCGTCAAGTCGCTCGAAGTCGTCGTCAACCGCGCCGAGCCGAACGGCAGCTACGCCTACTACGAATCGGAAGCACGATGAGTAATTACGAATTAGGAATTAGGAATTACGAATTGAGAATGAACCGTCATCGACGCGCGCTTCTGAATTCGTAATTCCTAATTCGTAATTCCTAATTGGATTGTTATGCGCGTAGACTTCATGATCATCGGCGCTCAGAAGGCGGGCACAACCAGCCTGGCCGCCCAACTGGCCGCCCATCCACAAATCTGCTTCTGTCGCGAGAAGGAGCCGGGCTACTTCCACCAGACGGCCGACTGGCGCGCCGGTCTCGACGGCTACCACGCCCTCTATGACCCGCGCCCCGGCCAACTGTTGGGCGAGGCCTCTACCTACTACACCTTCTTCCCCGAGTATCGCGGCACGGCCGAGCGCCTCTACGACTATAACCCGGCCCTGAAGCTCATCTACGTCATGCGCCAGCCTGTCGAGCGCATCATCTCCCTCTACACGCACAACTTCGTGCGCGAGATCGAGAAGCGGCCGCCCGACGCCGCCGTGTTCAATGACCCCCAGTACGTCGACCGCAGCCGCTATGGCGTGCAATTGCGCCCCTACCTCGAGCTATTTGGGCCGGAGAACGTTCTGCTGCTCATCTTCGAGGAGTACACCGCCGACCAGATTCCTACGCTCCAGCGCGTCGCCGACTTCCTGGACATCAATCCCGCCCCCTTTGCCGAAACGGATACGACCCCGCTGCACCAGTCCGTTGGCCAGCCCTACCTGCGTTCCCAGGCGTTGCGCGACTTCACCAAAAGCAGCGCTTTCCAGAAGATGCGCAACATCGTCCCCGCCGCTGTGCGCCAGCCCATTCGTCACCGGCTACTGTCGAACACCATCACCGAGAAGCCCGTCTTCGCCCGCCAGACCAGGCTCGACCTGTGGCGGCTGGTCGAGGACGACGTCCACACCGTTGAGCAACTGCTCGGCCGGCGGCTGGAGGCGTGGCGGCAGGGGTATAGCGAGTAATGACCACAGACCTCAGAGGTCTTCCGCGACCTCTGAGGCCTAAGAAAACCATGTCCAACCTCACCCTCTCCGACTTCAACCGCCGCAACATCTCGTTCGGCCTCTTCCGCCTCTACAAGGGCACGGCCCAACGGGTTGGCGGCCTGGTGCGCGGCACGCCCCCGGCCCAGACGGTGCTGTTCATTCTAGGCATCCAGCGCGCCGGAACCAGCCTCATGTACTGGGTGTTCGAGCGCGATCTGGGAGTGAAGATCTACCGCGAGACGAGCGAACTGACCTCCGGCGACACACTGGAGCACGTGCGTCTCAACCCCTTGCCGGCAGTCAAGGCCCGTCTGGCGCGTGATAAAACGCCGCTTGTCGTCCTGAAGCCGCTGGTCGAATCACAGCGCGTCCATGAACTGCTGACCGCTTTCCCCGACGCCCGCGTTCTGTGGCAGTATCGCCACTATCAGGACGTGGCCTCGTCCAATCTGAAGGCGTTTGGCATGGACAACGGCCTGAACGATCTGCGGCCATTCCTGCGCGACGACCCCGACAACTGGCGCTCGCAGCACAGCACCGCCGAAACGCGCGCCACGCTGCGCCGCTTCTTCCGCGAAGATATGAATCCCTACGACGGCGCGGCCCTGTTTTGGTGGGCGCGCTGCCGGCTCTACTTCGACCTGAACCTGGCCGATGACCCGCGCGTCCTGCTCTGTCGCTACGAAGACCTGGCCACCGACCCGGCAGCCACCATGCGCCGCGTCTACGGCTTTCTCGACCGCCCCTACCCCGGCGACCACATTGTCCGCGACGTTCACCCGCAATCGGTCGGCAAGGGGCGCGTCTCCCGCCTCAGCCCGGAGGTCGACGCCCTGTGCGCCGATCTGCTGGCCCACCTTGACCATCTCAACGAGGCCGCCCTACAGGCCCCGGCCACCCCGCCTATCCGATGACAGGAGTTCAGACCATGCAGGCCAACCCGCCTCAGACCGCCAACGGGCCGATCTTCATCGTCGGCTATATCCATACTGGAACCAGTCTGCTCAAGAGCATGTTGCGCCGTGCCCCATCTGTCTCTTATACACATCTGACGCTGCCGACGAGCGATCTAGTGTAGATCTCGGTGGTCGCCGTATCATTAAAACAAAAAAGCACCGAGCGTTGCACGGGCGTGGCTAGCACTACAGCAGAGGGCTCACCACTGCACACCATCAGGACCACAGCGTGAACAACAATCTCCCACCAACGCACAGCACAGCAACTACACACAGGAGAGCAGAGAGACG
>CALLZA010000870.1 GCA_937858165.1 uncultured Ardenticatenia bacterium | reverse complement strand
CTTGCGTCTCTATCTCCTCGTGATCCTTTTTCTTTCTATGACTTTGTATGTGTGTGTTGTTTTGTTGTTGTTTTTTTTTTTTAATGATCAGGCGCCCACCGAGATCTACACTAGATCGCTCGTCGGCAGCGTCAGATGTGTATAAGAGACAGACCACGCCGCCAACAAGGCCCGCGGCACGCTGGTCTTCCTGATGAGCGGCAGCACGGCGGCCAACGAGACGCGCCGCTACCGGGTGCGCTTCGATGTGGTGGGCAGCGGCTTCAGCGCGCCGGCGTTCACCGACCGCGTAACCCTGACCGACAGCATCGGCCACAAGGGGTATCAGAGTGTCCGCGTCGTCACGGCGGCGACGGAGTACTTCTACCATAAGCCGGGCGGCGGCTTCGCCACGCTGCTGGACAGCGACGACAATGACTGGATTAACTGGAACACGGCCGCCCAGGGCAACGGCGACTTCCGCGGCATCCCCAACATGGTCCACCCCAATGACGGCGGCTACTTCCACCCCGGCCGCAACTCTGTCAGCACGGCCGTTATCCATGACGGCCCACTGCGGGCCAGCTTCCGCTCCAGCAGCAACAACGGCGGCTGGCAGGTGCAGTGGGACGTTTTCCCGGACTACGCGCGCATGACCGTGCTGAAAGTGGCCGCCAACTACTGGTTCCTCTATGAGGGCGTGCCCGGCGGCCTGTTGCAGCCCAGCAACGACCGTCTGACGCGCTCCAACGGCGACAGCATCCCCGCTTCCGGCACGTGGACGACCGACATTCCCGGCGACGAGTGGGTCTTTGTGACCGATCAGAGCCTCGGCCGCTCCCTCTATCTGATCCACCATCAGGAAGATACCAAGGTTGATGGCTACTACGCCGACGGCACGGCCATGACCATTTTTGGGTTTGGTCGCAGCGGCAACCAGCGGCTGCTAAGCGGTCTGCCGAACCAGTTTACCTTCGGCTTTGTAGACGAGACGGCGATCAACGGCGTGCGACCGGTGGTCAACGCGGCCTACAAGCCGCTGACCATCACCGGCAGCAACGATGATGGTTTTGAAGAGCCTGGCCCCATCTGCGACAGCCAGCCGTTCAGCATCCTTTTCAGCCCCAAGGCGGCCAAAGTAGTCAACGGCGTCAACCTGGCCGACGAGGATATCGTCCGCTACGACGCTTCGACCTGTGCGGTGACGACGGTCTTCGACGGCACGGCCGCCGGGCTGCCGGCTTCGGCCAACCTCGATGCCATCGCCGTGAAGGACGGCGTCACTTACTTCAGCCTGCTCGCCCCGGCGACGGTGCCGGGTATCGCCGGCAAGGTCGATGACTCCGACGTGGTGGCCTACGACGGCAGCGACTTCACGCTCTTCATCGACGGCTCGGCCAACCTCCTGACGACCAACGCCGAAGACGTGGACGCCATCGCCTTCGACGAGACGGGCAAGCTCCTGTTGAGCTGTCTCTTATACACATCTCCGAGCCCACGAGACCGTACTAGATCTCGTATGCCGTCTTCTCCTTGAAAAAAAAAAAATATA
>CALLZA010000869.1 GCA_937858165.1 uncultured Ardenticatenia bacterium | reverse complement strand
CGATGATTTACGTGCGTGCTTTGTGATATTGGTTCGTGATTGTTAGTATTGTTCTGATGTTTATATGCATCGTCTGTTAGTAGTTGTTTATTTAGTCGTTTGTATTTGTATTTATTAAGAAGGACGGTGGGTGTGCGTGATATGGTGGATTTTTTTTTTTCAAGCAGAAGACGGCATACGAGATCTAGTACGGTCTCGTGGGCTCGGAGATGTGTATAAGAGACAGGTCACGTCCTCCGCGCCCAGGGCGGCGGCCAGCTTGTGGGAGAAGTCGCGATACTTCAGGTTGATGCTGCTGTGGAGCCGCAGGGCGGGGTCGGGTACGATGACGTTGCGGAGCAGCGTCGGCCGGTCGAAGTGCAACAGGCTATCGGGAGCCACGCCCATCGCCGACAGGCAAGCCTTCACGTAGTGCCGCTCGAACAGGCGCGGGTCGGGGGTGTGAAAGAGGAAGCGGTCGATGCCATCGGGCTTCTCGGCCAGCGGCCACCATGAGCCAAGCGATTCTTGCAGCCAGTGGCCGTAATGACGGTGCATCCGTCCCAGGTAGAGCACGGGCCGGTCGTAGACGGGCAGTTCGTTGGGGTTGCCCGCGTAACGCTCCGGTTCGGTGCTCAGCAGGGTTTCCGCGCGCTGGCGGCGCACACAGGATGCATCCAGGCGGTTCAGTTCGCTATCATAGAGACAGCCATCGAAGGGTTTAGAGGGGCGCGTCGCCGGGGTGTAGATGACGTTGGTGTAAGTCCGCAGTGCGGGTGGCGCTTGCACGACCCGGAACTGTTTCGGCGCGGCGCGAAAGAAGCGGTCGGGATTGCGATAGTAAACAAACCGAAAATCATCGCTAGTCAGAGGAATATCGGGTACAGTGGCCTGTGTGGCAGTGCTCGCCACGGTATCAACGTTTAGCATGGACATACGTGCTTTTACTTTCCGGGTCTGAATGGCTCAGGCGGTAAGGCTTGTTCGGGGCGTTGAGCGCAACTCTGTCGCTCGTCCCCACCCTACGCTGCATTCAAACACCGGCGACTTACGAATGGGCTTAAGTGCAACCGATGGACATTCGACCTTTCGCTACGGAACAGTACTTCGCCCGCTATGAGTTTATCACGCCCCACATCCTGTGCGCCTCAGATTGCGAGACGCTGACCACGGGCGAACTGCTGCGGCTGGCCGGCCTGGACGCCGCCGACCTGCTGGGCCAGCGCCTCAGCTACACCGAGTCCCAGGGCGACCCCGCGCTGCGGGCGGCCGTGGCCGCGCTCTACGAAGACGTGCCGCCCGAGGCCGTCGTGCTGCTCGGCGCGCCGGAAGAGGGCATCTACCTGACCCTGCGCGCCCTGCTGGAGCCGGGCGACCACGTCGTGGCCCTGACCCCGGCCTATGACTCGCTGCTCAACCTGGCCGAGCACATCAGCGGCAACGTCAGCCATTGGCCGGTGCGGCCTGTGCCCGGCGGCTGGGCGCTCGACCCGGCCGAACTGGAGCGGCTGATCCAGCCCGACACGCGGCTGGTCATCGTCAACTTCCCCCACAACCCGACCGGCTACCTGCCCCCGCCGGACGTGTTCGCGGCGCTCATCGCCATCGTCCGGCGGCGCGGCGCGTGGCTGCTGTGCGATGAGATGTATCGCGGGCTGGAGCGCGACGCGGGCGACCGGCTGCCCTCGGCCGCCGACCGCTACGAACGGGCCATCGTCCTGGCCGGGCTGTCGAAGACCCACGGGCTGCCGGGGCTGCGCGCCGGGTGGCTGGTGGTGCGCGACCCGGCCCTGCGCGCGTCGCTGACCAACTGGAAGCACTACACGACCATCTGCCCGCCCGCGCCGACGGAACTGCTGGCGACGGCGGCGCTGCTGGCCCACGCGCCATTGGTGGCCCGCAGCCGGGGCATCATCGCCGCCAATCTGCAACTGGCCGAGGCGTTCTTTGCCCGCCACGCGGCGCGGTTCGACTGGCGGCCGCCGCGGGCCGGCTCGGTGGCGCTGGTCGGGCTAGACACGCCCTCGGCCACGGCTTACTGCCACGCCCTGGCCCGCGACGCCGGCGTGCTGCTGCTGCCCGGCCCCTGCCTGGGCGCGGACGACCACAGCGTGCGCTTTGGGTTTGGGCGGGTTGGCTTTGCGGCGGCGCTGGCCCAGTATGAAGAGGGTTTGGGCCAATGGAGAGGCTGTCTCTTTTACACATCTGACGCTGCCGGAGAGCGGACTCGCGGAGATCTCGGTGGCCGCCCTTTCAGTTAAAAAAAAAAAACGAGTGCAGCTATGACGACAGCAGAAGGAAGCAGCACAGAAGGGAGACGCAAGCGACAGCGGGCGAACCG
>CALLZA010000868.1 GCA_937858165.1 uncultured Ardenticatenia bacterium | reverse complement strand
TGATCTTTTTTATTCTGCTTCTGTGTTCTTCTCTCTAATATTGTTGCTATTTTGTTTGTATTTTTCTTTATATTGTACTGTTCTCTTTTTTTTTCATATTTTTTTTTTTTTTAATGATACGGCGACCACCGAGATCTACACTAGATCGCTCGTCGGCAGCGTCAGATGTGTATAAGAGACAGCCTCTATACTCTGCTGGCTTAGGCTCAGGTCAGGTCGGAAGAAGAGCTCACGCCAAGAGCGCAAAAAAGAAGTCTCTTAGCGCTCTTGGCATTCTTAGTGTCCTTTGTGTGAGCTCCGCCATGGCCCGGTTGACACGACCCCCACCGGTGCTACAATCCAATGTTGGAGATGGCACGCTAAGATGGAACTGAAAGAGCAACTGCGGGCCGACATGACCGCCGCCATGCGCGGCAACGATACCCAGCGCCGGGACGTTTTACGCATGGTGCTGGCGGCCATTAAGCAGATGGAGATCGACGGGCGATTGGTGCTCGACGATGCCGGCGTGCAGGACGTTTTGCGCAAGCAGGTGAAGCTGCGCCAGGAGAGCATCATCGACTTCGAACGCGCCGGTCGGGCCGAAGATGTGGCCCGCGAGACGGCCGAGGCCGCTCTGATCGAATCCTATTTGCCGCAGATGATGACCCGCGACGAGGTCGAACAGCTCGCCCGCGCGGCCATCGCTGAGACGGGCGTGACTGATGCCAAAGGTATTGGGCAGGTGATGAGCCGGCTCATGCCGCAGGTGAAGGGACGAGCGGACGGCCGTCTCGTCAATGATGTCGTTCGCAACCTTTTGAAGTGAACCGCGCCGCGCTTTTGTGCCACGCATGAATCGCAACCTGTGGAACGGGCAGGTCGACCAGTTCCGGCTGAGTGTGCGGCGGCACAGCCTCATCCTCTTTTTCAGCGTTGTTGCCCTGGGCATGACGTTGATCCTGTCTTACGATCTGCCCGGCACGCGCCAGGTGGATGTGACCATTGATCGCCCCGCGCCAAACGACCTTTTTTCGCCCCGCTCGCTGACCTTTACCAGCGACCTGCTGACGGCCCAAGCCCGTGACCAGGCGGCGCGTGCTGTGCCCGACGCCTATACCCCTCTCGATCTCCAGATCGGTCGCACCCAGTTGGCCCAGGCCCGCGACTTCCTGGCTTTCGTCGATACGGTGCGCGCCGACTCCAGCGCCACCCCCTCGCGCAAGCTGGAGTATCTGCGCGCCGCCAGGGGGCTGACCATCAGCGAGGAGGTGGCCGACGGTCTGTTGAGCCTCACTCAGGCGGAGTATGAGAAGGTCAAGGCCGATGTGTTAGCGATCATCGAAGACCTGATGCGCGAGGAGATTCGGCCGTCGCAACTGGCCGACTATCAGCGCACGGCCCGCCGGTTGGCCAGCCTGGAACTTTCGGCGGTGCAGACGAGTGTCGTGACCGAATTGGCTTACCAGTTCATTGTACCGACGGTGTTCCCCGACGAGGAGGCCGCGGCGGCGGCGCGGGCCGCGGCCGCGGCCGCCGTCCAGCCGGTGACACGCTCCGTCGCCCGCGACCAGCGCCTCGTTCGTGCCGGCGAGATCGTGACGCCGGCCGACTACGAGTTGCTGACCGAGTTGGGTCTCTTGCGTCAGGAGGCCGACTGGCGCCACACGGCCAGCATGGCCGTTGCCTCGCTGCTGACGACCTCATTGATCGCCCTGTACTGGGCGCGCTTCCAGCGTGTCCACTTCCCCAACGGCCGCTATCTGGGCGTGGTCGCCGGACTGCTACTCATCTTCACCGCCGTGGCCAAGATCATGGTCAACGGCGAGCTCCTGTCATACTGGTTTCCGCTGACGGCACTGTCGCTGTTGTTGGCCGTGGTCTATGATACGCGCTTTGCCGTGCTGGTGACGGTGCTGATGGCCGGGCTGGTTGGCTTCGCCGGGCCGAACTCGCTGGAGGTGACCATCTATCTGGCGATGGGCGGCGTGGTTAGTGTGTTGACGCTGCGCGACGCGCAACGCATCTCGGCTTTCTTCCGCGCCGGGCTGCTGGCGGCTATTGGCTACGCCACGGTCACTGTCATGTTCTGGCTCCTGGAAGACGCCTCGCCGCGGGCGCTATTGTTGCCCGCGGCCTATGCTCTGGGCAACGGGATGCTGTCGTCGGGCCTGACGCTGGCCGGGCTTTACGTGTTGGGCGGGCTGTTTGGCATCGTCACCATCCTGCAACTGCAAGACTTATCGCGCCTCGACCATCCGCTGCTGCGCGAGCTGCTGCGGCGCGCGCCGGGGACCTATCACCACAGCATTATGGTCGCCAATCTGGCCGAGCAGGCCGCCGAGCGCGTGAACGCCAATAGCACGCTGGTGCGGGTGGGCGCGTTCTACCACGATGTGGGCAAGATGGTGCGTCCGCCCTTCTTCGTCGAGAATCAGGAGGGGATGGATCCCCACGCCTCCCTTGACCCCCACACCAGCGCGCGCATCGTCATCAGCCACGTTGCCGATGGGCTGGAGTTGGCCCGCCGCTACCGTCTGCCGTTTCGCATCCGCGATATCATTGCCCAGCACCACGGCAACCGCGTCGTGCGCAGCTTCTATCGCAAGGCGCAAGAGTCGGCGGGCGAGGGCGTGCAGGTGGACCCGGAGGCGTTCCGCTACCCCGGGCCGCGCCCCGACTCGCGCGAGGCGGCCATCGTCATGCTGGCCGATGCCATCGACGCCACCTCGACCGCCGTGCGTCCCAACACCGAAAAGGCGATTGAGAAGCTGATCAACACCATCTTTGAGGACGACATTCTGGAGGGGCAACTCAACCGGTCAGGTCTGACACTGGGCGACATCGAGCAACTGCGCCTGTCGTTCATCGAGACGCTGAAGGGGCGCTTCCACGTGCGCGTGCAGTATCCGGGCAACGAGCTGTTGCTGGGCGACAATCTGCCGGAACTGGCGCTGCCCCCGCCGCCGGCGGCCCTGCCCGAACCGCCGCGGTCTGAAGCGGCCTTGCCCGAGCCACGCCCACGGGCCACGCAGACGGCCAACTCCGGTTAAGACAGTTCTATGTCCTATACTATCGATGTCCAGAGTACCCGACGTTATCCGCCCGAACTGGCGCAGGCCGTGGCCCGCGCTGCCCACGAGGCGCTGACCCACAGCGCGGCGACCGCCGGCGCGGCGCTGACCATTCTGTTAAGCGACGACGACTACGTGCGCGAACTGAATCGCCACTATCGCAACGAGGACATGACGACCGACGTGCTCAGCTTCCCCGCTGGTGAGCCGCTGCCCGGCGACGTTGAAGCGGCCGGCTATTTGGGCGACATTGCTATCGCCGTGCCCACGGCCGAGCGGCAGGCGGCGGCCAAGGGCCACACCGCGCCGGCCGAGCTGCAACTGCTGGCCGTCCACGGGGTGCTGCACCTGCTGGGGTACGACCACCTGGACGTAGCCGAGAAAGCGGCTATGTGGCGCGAGCAGGCGGCCGTTCTGCGCCGGCTGGGCCTGGAGGGGATTCAGCCGACGGAAGAGGAGCACGATGATCGGTGAACGCGGCCGCCAGGAGTTGCGTGGCCGGGCGCTCAGCTTTCGCTATGCGTTCGAGGGGTGGTGGTTCGCGCTGCGCACGCAGCGCAACACCTGGATTCACGCCGCAGTCAGCGTCGTTGTCATTGCCCTGGCCTTTTGGCTGGGCATCTCGCGCCTGGAGTGGTCGGTGCTCATCCTGACCACGACGCTGGTCTGGATGGCCGAGTTTGCCAATACGTCGTTAGAGGCCGTGGTCGATCTCGTCAGCCCCGACTATCACCCGCTGGCCAAGGCAGCCAAGGACGTGGCTGCGGCGGCCGTGCTGGTCGGCGCGCTGGGCGCGGTCATCATCGGCCTGCTCATCCTGGGGCCGCCGCTCTGGCAGCGCCTATTCGGCTAATCGCGCAAAACAAGAGCTCACGCAAAGGACGCTAAGGGGGGCTAAGAGCGCCAAGAAGAGTATTCTCTTTGCGTTCTTTGCTTCCTTAGCGTCCTTTGCGTGAGCTCTTTTGCTGCTAGGTGGGCAGCGATGCGAACGGGATGGCCGCGAAGCGCGGGTTGGCGGCGTCGCGGCCGGAGAGGACGGGTGCAGCCGCTGGCCGCCAGGCCACGGCCACATCCGGGTCATCCCACGCCAGGCCAAACTCATCACCGCCGTCGTAGTAGTTGTCCACGGTGTAGAACAGTGTCACCTCGGTAAGAGCCAAAAAGCCATGGGCCACGCCACAGGGAATATAGAGGCCGCGGCTGTCGGCCGCATCGAGGTCGATTGTCTGGGTCTGGCGAAAGGTGGGCGACGAACGGCGCAAATCGGCCAGGCCGACACGAATGCGCCCGTCGGCCAGGTACCAGTAGCTGTCTCTTATACACATCTGACGCTGCCGACGAGCGATCTAGTGTAGATCTCGGGGGTCGCCGTATCCTTAAAAAAAAAAATAGACCTCCACCGAGCTGGTAGCGATCGACCACTCGACAGACTCTGACACACAAAAGAGAATACACGAGAGAACACTGAGCGAGCAGACAG
>CALLZA010000867.1 GCA_937858165.1 uncultured Ardenticatenia bacterium | reverse complement strand
GTCTAACAACGCCACCATGACGACCGTTCTCGACGTCGAGTCGCTGGCCATGGTGGCCCGCGTCGAAGGGCATCATGTTGTGACCGTGGCCGACATGGACGGCGAGACGCGCTTTGTGGCCCAGTCTATCCGCCACCGGCGTACCGACTTTGCCGTCTTCGATCCGCTGACCTTTGCTGTTCTCGCCGAGTGGTCGGCCGACGGCCCGGCGTGGCTGGTGGCCGATTAGCACCCAGACGACGCTGATTTTCGCTGATAAAGGAACGCGGCCCTTATTAGCGAAGATCGGCGCTAAATCAGCTTCATCAGCGTGCCATTCTTTGCCATCCCTCCTATACTATTGTTGCGCCCGTGCGGCGCGGCGACTTCCACAACCTAACCCACAGGGAGGCAACGGTGACAGACTTCGCGGCGCTGCGGCGCTTTTCCTATCGCAAGACCTTCATTATTGGCTTCGGCTTCCTGGGCATCAGCATCATCTGGCCCATCTTCAACCAGTTCGTGCCCATCTTTCTGCAGGCGGGCAACCCCGAATTCACCCAACAATTGCTGGCCGAAGGGCGCGCCGTGCCCGACGTGGTCGGCCTGGGGCTGTCACCGGCGCTGGCGCTGTTCATTATGACCTGGGATAACCTGATCAACATCTTCGTCCAGCCCTGGGTCGGCGCGCGCAGCGACCGGACGTGGAACCGCTTCGGCCGCCGCAAGCCGTGGATTCTGGTCGGCCTGCCCATCGCCGTGGTCGGCTTCATCCTTCTGCCCTTCGCCCAGACGGCGTTGGCCATCGCCGCCTTCATTCTCATCACCAACTTCGGCATGGCCCTCTTTCGCTCGCCGACGGTGGCCTGGCTGGGCGACCTGTTTCTGCCCGACGACCGCAGCAAAGCCAACGGCATCATCAACGTGATGGGCGGCATCGGCAGCCTCATCGCCTTTCTGGGCGGTGGCCTGTTGTTCAACAACTTTGGTCGCGCCGCGCCCTTCATCGCCGGGGCGGTGCTGATGGTGGCCGCGCTGACGGTGGCCCTGTTCGGCGTCCGCGAGTCGCGCGAGGCGGCCGAGGTGTCGGCCGAGGCCGGTAGTTCCGTCCGCGCCAGCCTGCGAGCCGTGTTGGGCCACACCGACCGTAGCGGCCTCTACGTCCTGATCGGCATTCTCTTCTGGTTCATCGCCTTTAACGCCCTGGAGGCCGGCCTGTCGTCCTTCGCCGTCTTCACGCTGGGCATTGCCCCCGGCACGGCGTCGATCTACGCCGCGGCCATCAGCCTGTCGTTCCTCCTCTTCGCCTGGCCCGCGGGCATGGCCGGCACGCGCTACGGCCGTCGCGGCGTCATCCTCGTCGGCCTGACCGGGCTGACCATCCTGTTCGCCTTGGCCTACTTCATCATTCAGGGCGCGGCAACGTTCATCCTGGTGCTTGTCCTGGCCGGGCTGTTCTGGGCCATGGTCAACGTCAACAGCCTGCCGCTGGTCTACGACTACGGTGACGAGCGGCAGATCGGGGCCTACACCGGGCTGTACTACTTCTCGTCGCAACTGGCGGCCGTTCTCGGCCCCACGCTGGGCGGCGTGATGGTGGATGTGCTGGGCAACCAGTACCGCTGGCTGTTCCTCTTCAGCGCCGTGTTCATGGCCCTGGCCTGGCTGGTCGTGACGCGCATCCGGCAGCGCGCCGTGGCGGTGGCTGGATGAGCGCGGTCGTCAGCTTGCCGGGCCGCATCACGTTGCATCCCGCCAGCCTGGACAGCGCGCCGATTATCGCCGCGCTGGTCAATGCCCACTCGCAGCACCTCGTCGGCACGCGGCGGGCGCTGATCGACGCCGACGGTGGTCTGCGGCTGGCGCGCTACGTGCCGGCTGCGGCCGAATCGTATATCGGCCACGTCAGCTACGCCGCACCGGGCGCGTTCTTTACCCTTGTCTCGCGGCCGCCGCACGTGGTCGTCGAACTGGGTTGCACCCTGTTGCCCGGCTTCGCTCAGGCGGCGCCCGTGGCTCTGGCCTGGCTGGAGGGGCGCGCGCGCGAACTGGCCTCGGCCGCGCCGGGAGGGGCGCGGGTGGTCATCCAGTGCGTCGCTCTGGCCGACGACGCCGCACTTGCGGAGGCGCTGGCCGAACGGGGCTTTGCGCCCGTGCGGCAGTGGGTTCACTTCGAGCTGAATCTGACCGCGCCGCCGCCCGTCGAATTGCCGCCCGGCATCATCCTTCGCCCGATGGACCCGCGCCACGACTGGCCGGCCGTCGGCGCGGCGATGGACGAGGCGTTCGCCGACCATTGGGGCGAGATGGGGCCGGAGGCGCGGACGCTGCTGGAAGAGGACGAGCCGGAAGGCGAGGTAGAAGAAGAGACAGAGGACGACGAGCCGGAGGACGATCCGTACTCCAACTCGCTCGGTCTGTGCTTCGTGGCCGAAGCCAACGGGCAGGTCATCGGCTCGTGCCTATGTAACGCGCGGACGGTCGAATGGCCCGACAGCGGCAAGATCGGCAGCCTAAGCTTGGGGCGGGCGTGGCGGGGGCGGGGCGTGGGCGGCGCGCTGACAGCCGTGGCGCTGGCCGAGTTCCACCGCCGCGGCATCCGGCGAATCATCACCGACACCGACAGCGACGGCTTCACCGGGGCGTATCGGCTCTACCAGCGCTTTGGCTTCGTCCCCTATCGCTTTGAGGACGTATATGAGAAGGAGATTCGACCGGGCGTGGAGTGGCGAGTGATGTCGGCCGACGAGTTGGCACCATGATCCCTAGGTTTGCCTTGTGGCTGCTCGCACCGCGTAACGCTCGTGTTAACGATAAGGCAGTAGAGTTGCTGGTAGAAAGCGGTCATATGGTCGTCGGTGCACACTGTAAAGGAGAATGGGAAAATGGGTGGGCAGAGGACAAAGAAGATATCAACGAAGAAAACTTTCGTACTCGATGGGGTAACCTACATATGGACTGGTAACAGTTGGTTTGACAGCCACTACATAAAACCCCCAGTCATTGTGATCCAACGCCTTAACGCACTGCTTGAGTCGCAACTCGCGGAAGACGATGCCAACATTACTGACATCTACGACTTGACGCATCGAGCAAGAATTGCCCGTGAAGCCAAACAATATGCCCGCGCCGAATTGTTAGCACGCCGCGTTCTCCAGCTCAACTCCAAGAGCCACGCTGCGGCGGCTGTGCTTTGTGCTTCGCTCAGGGCGCGTGGGCTAGCGTCTCAAGCTCTAGCAGAGACGGAAAGGTTCATGCCTACCGACAACGCGCCCTTACTGACGTCGCGTGCCGCTGCCTTGTGTGACATAAAACGGTGGGAGGCAGCAAAACAGACGCTTGGGCAAGCCCTGGCTCAAGGTGGCGGGGCGGAAGCCTTGCTTGTGGCCGAGAGAATTAAACGGGCGCGCCCTGACCTGTATCGAAGTTAGACGGTGCCTCGGTAGCCGCCAGCGTCATGACGTACCTATCTGCCTCGCGCCAGCGACCAGCAAGCGCCGGTAAGTTGCGGTCGCTAACCTCCCAGCGATAGGTTAGCTCTCGCCAACCGCCGTCCATATAAATTGGTGAAGGCAAACAGGTCACCAGTCGCGTGTCCTCGGCCAGCCCGCGCCGGATGGCCTTCAGCGCCGCCTCTTTGCCGCTCCAGATGGTGTTGGCCAACGTTGGGCGCTGCTCGTCCGGCGCGGCGGCCATGAATTCTTGTTCGGCGGTGGTGAAGTAGTCGGCCACAAAGCCGGGCGAGCGCGGCTCGATGGCCTCGATGTCGCAGCCTAATGGTTCATTATCGCCCCACACGAGAACGCAGAAAGCGCGGTCGCGGCTGTGGCTGATGGAAAGCGTCAAGGGTGGGGCGTTCATAGCGGTGGGCAAAGACACCTGGGGCCAGCCGTCAGGGTGACGGGCAACGACGATCTCATTCAACGGCGGCGCGCTGCCCATCTGGGCCACCAAAGCGGCATGGATGAGACGCTTGGCGACGCGGCGGCCGAGAAGCCAATCGTGACGGCGCTTGGGGGCGCGCAGGGTGGCAAGGTAGGCTGCCTCGGCTGGGGCCAGGAAGAGCAGGGTATCGCCGTCGTGATCGACTTCGCATAGCCAATGGATAGGGCGGGAGCCGATACTGAACTGCATGGCGTAAGCTTCAGGAGACATTGTCGATACGATTATCCTTGTCTCAACCGCCTTGCGCATACATTGCCTTCTCGGCCTGCGGAGTAGCTACTCTCTGATGCGCCCCACTGCGTCGGTTGCCTGTCCGCATCTGAGGATGCGGACTCTGCGCCGCCGTAAGCGGTTCTAAGTAGACCGGGTGCGCAGATTGCCAACCCGCGCTATAACAAAACGCCAACCGCCCGCCGAGACGAATCCCGGCGGGCGGCGGTGCAGTGGGAAAAAGCGATGCCTTACGACAGGCCGAGGCTGCCCGGGCGGGCAACCGTGCGGGAGCCCCTCACTGTCTCTTTTACACCTCTGACGCCTCCCACACGAGACCTCGCGTAAAGATCGGTGGTGGCCGGAAACATTAAAAAAAAACAGACGAACG
>CALLZA010000866.1 GCA_937858165.1 uncultured Ardenticatenia bacterium | reverse complement strand
TGGTGCTTGTTTGTTTTTTTCAAGCAGAAGACGGCATACCAAATCTAGTACGGTCTCGTGGGCTCTGAGATGTGTATAAGAGACAGCTACGAACTGGACGCGGCCGACGGCCCGCTGACCTTCAAGGGCGTCGTCTTCAACGAGATGAAGGGCGCTTACTCATCGCCCGACAACCTGCTCGGCCGCTATAGCCAGCAGGCTATCTTCCCCGACACGACCTATGGCGTCGATTCCGGCGGCGATCCGGCGTTCATTCCCGACTTGACCTACGAGCAGTTCAAGCACTTCCACGAGACCTATTACCATCCGTCGAACGCGCTCATCTTTTTCTATGGCGACGACGATCCCCAAGAACGGCTGCGGCGCATGGACGACTATCTGTCCGAATTCGAGGCCATCGAGGTCGATAGCGCCATCACCACGCAGATGCCTTTCACCGCGCCGCAGGTGGCGCGGTTTCCATATGGCACAGACGCCGAACAGGCCGACGACGACGAGCTGCCCAAGGCGTTCATCGAGGTCAACTGGCTGCTGCCGGAGTACGACGACCCGGCGCTGATCATGGCTCTCAGCGTCCTTGCCTACTGCCTGATAGACACGCCCGCCTCGCCGCTGCGCAAGGCGCTCATTGACAGCGGGCTGGGCGAGGACGTGCTGGGCGGCTTCAGCACCTACACCCGGCAGACGACCTTCTCGGCCGGGTTGAAAGGGGTCGCCATCGCCGACGCCGGCAAGGTCGAGCCGCTCGTCCTCGCTACGCTGGCGCAGTTGGCCGATGACGGCATTGACCCGGCGATGATCGCCGCCGCGGTCAACACGATCGAGTTCCGCTTGCGCGAGAACAACACCGGCCGCGCGCCGCGCGGGCTGGGCCTACTGATGCGCGCGCTCAGCACCTGGCTCCACGGCCGCGACCCGCTGACCCCGCTGGCCTTCGAGGCCCCGCTGGCGGCGTTCAAGGCGGCGCTGGCGGCCGACCCCACCACCCTGAGCGGCCTCATCCGCCGCTACCTGCTGGACAACCCCCATCGCGTGACGGTCATCCTGGAACCCGACGCCGCGCTGGCCCGGCGGCAGGAGGCGGCCGAGGCCGAGCGGCTGGCCGCGACCCGCGCCGCTCTGTCGCCCGACGAGGCGCAGGCGATCAGGGAACAGGCCGCCGATCTGAAGCGCCGCCAGGAGACACCCGACCCGCCGGAGGTCATCGCCCTGCTGCCCAGCCTGCGCCGCGAAGACCTGGAGCCGCGCCACAAGCCCATCCCGCTAGTCGAGCAGGAGTTGGCCGGGGCGCGCGTGCTGACCCACGACCTGTTCACCAACGGCATTGTCTACCTCGACCTAGGCCTCGATCTGAGCGCCCTGCCGGCCGACCTGCTACCCTTTGCGCCCCTCTTCGGCCAGGCGCTGCTGGAGATGGGCACCGCGGCCGAAGACTTCGTGCGCCTGTCGCAGCGCATTGGGCGGACGACGGGGGGAATCTATCCGACAACGCTTATCGTGCCTGTGCGAGAAGAAGCGCGGAGCGCGGGGGAGCAGGGGGGCAGGGGCGCAGGGGCGAAAGAGGCCATCAGCGGCTTCTTCCCGGCTCCCCTGCTCCCCCGCTCCCCTGCTGCTTTCCTCATGCTGCGCGGCAAGGCCACCACCGCCCAGGCGCCGGCCATGCTCGACATCCTGCGCGACGTGCTAACCACCGTGCGACTGGATAACCAGGAACGCTTCCGCCAGATGGTGCTGGAGGCCAAGGCGGGGGCCGAGGCGCAACTGTCGCCGGCCGGTCACATCCTGGCCAACACCCGGCTGCGCGCCCATCTGCACCCCGCCTTCGCTGTCGAAGAGGCGCTCAACGGCGTCAGCCAACTCCTCTTCCTGCGGCGGCTGGCCGAGGAGGTGGAGCGCGACTGGCCGGGCGTGCTGGCGCGGCTGGAGCAAGCTCGCGCGGCGCTAGTCAACCGCGCCGGCGTCATCGCCAACGTGACCGTTGACGAGGCGAACTATCGCGCCTTCGCGCCGCGGCTGGGGGAGTTCCTGGCGGCGTTGCCGGCTGGCACGACCGCCGACGGGCAAGCCTCGGAACCTCGGCCATCAGATCTCTCCCTCGGAGGGGCGAACGTTGCCCATAACACCACGGCGGTCGGCCGTCGGCCGTCGGCGGTCGGCCTTTATCCCAGCCGCGAGGGCCTCTCCTTCCCCTCGGCCGTCAACTACGTGGCCAAGGGGGCCAATCTCTACGAGTTGGGCTACAGCCGCCACGGTTCGATGGCCGTCATCACCAACCTGCTGCGCAGCGACTACCTGCTGCAGAAGGTGCGCATCCAGGGCGGGGCCTACGGCGCGTTCGCCACATTCAGCCCCAACGCCGGCGCGCTGACCTTCCTCTCTTACCGCGACCCGAACCTGACCGGCACGCTGCGCGCCTACGAGGGCGCGGCGGTCTTCCTGCGCGCCCTCGACCTCAGCGACGCCGCCCTGACCCCGGCCATCGTCGGGGCCATCGGGGCGATGGACGCCTACCAACTGCCCGACGCCAAGGGGTACACCTCCCTGGCGCGCACCCTGAGCAACGAGACGGACGAGAGCTTGCAAGCCTACCGCGACGAGGCGCTGGGCACGACGGTGGCCGACTTCCACGCGCTGGCCGAGGTTGTGGAGCGAGTGGCGGTCGAGGGGGATGTGGTGGTGCTGGGCAGCGCGGAGGCGTTGGCGGCGGCCAATGCGGACGGGTTGGGGTTGGAGATCACCAAGGTGATGTGAGCGTTAGACCTCAGAGGTCTCAGAAGACCTCTGAGGTCTGGCAAAAAGGTAATGCGATGCCTACACCCATCCTCCCCCAGCGCGTCATTCGCGAAACCCGCATCGGCGCCAAAGCCGCCTTCAGCCGCACCCTGACCGAGGCCGACGCGGCGCTGTTCATCGGCGTGACGTGGGACGTCAACCCCTACCACACCGATGACAGCTACGTGGCCCAGACCCAGTTCGGCCGCCGCATCGTCCCCGGCCTGCTGACGGCCAGTTTGCTCACCCATCTGGGCGGCCTGTGGGCCTTCCTGGCCATGGAGATGTCGTTCGAGTTCCTCGGCCCGGTCTATATTGGTGACACCGTGACGGCCGAGGCCGAGGTCGCCGAGGTCAGCGAGCGCGGCTGGGTGCGGCTGGCCGGGCGGGTGGTCAACGCCGAGGGCCGGGAGGTGCTGCGGGCGACGATTCGGGGGTATCCGGGGCGGTTTGAGTAGCGCCATGCCTATCTCCATCACCAGCCCCACCAACCCCCGCATCAAAGCCGTCGTCAAGCTCGCCGACCGGCGGACACGCGACGCGGCGCGCCGCACCGTCGTGGAAGGCGTGCGCGAGGTGGGGCTGGCCCTCGGCCGCGGCGTGGCCCCGGTGGAGGCCTACGTCTGCCCCGAACTGATCGCCGGGCCGGAGGCGGAGCGGGCGGCTCGCCATCTGGTCGGGCTGGCGGCGTCGGGCCTGACCGAACTATTCTACGTTTCGCCGCCTGTCTTCGAGAAGATGGCCTATCGCGGCCAGAGCGGCGGGCTGCTGCTGGTCATCGCCTACCCCAACCCGTCGCTCGACGCCCTGACCTTCCGCGCCGCGCCGTTTGTGGTCGTCGTCGAGGAGGCGGAGAAGCCGGGCAATCTGGGCGCGGTGCTGCGCACGGCCGACGCCGCCGGGGTCGATGCCCTCATCGTGCCCACCCTGCCAGGCAGCGCGGGCACTGACCCCCACAACCCCAACGTCATCCGCGCCAGCCTGGGGGCGTACTTCACCGTGCCCACCGTCGCCGCCCCGGCCGACGCGGCCATCGCCTGGCTGCGGCGGCAGGGCATCGCCATCGTGGCCACGACGCCGGCGGCCACAACGCTCTACACCGACGCCGACCTGACAGGCCCGGTGGCGGTGGTCATGGGCAGCGAGGCGTGGGGGTTGAGCGAGACGTGGCTGGGCGCGGCCGACGTGCGCGTGCGCATCCCGATGGCCGGAAAGGTGGACAGCTTGAATCTGTCGGCGGCGACGGCGTTACTGTTATACGAAGTTGTGCGGCAGAGGGGGATGCGGAAAACGCAGGGGGGCAGGGAAGCAGGGGAGCAAGGGTGAGGCGCGGCAGTTGTAGTCGCAGGTACTATCGTATACAATACACTTATGAGCGTTCCGCGGGTAGTCATTGACACGAACATTATCGTCTCTGCCCTTCGCTCGCAACGCGGCGCGTCGGCCTTACTTCTATCCATGCTCGGCCGGGGGCTGTTCGAGGTGGATATTTCTGTGCCTCTGGCTCTAGAGTATGAAGACGTTCTGTTGAGAAAACGCGATGAGTTAGGACTGTCGGCCAATGATGTCGTTGAACTGGTCGACTCATTGTGTGCCGTAGCGCACCGCCACGACCTGTCTCTTATACACATCTCCGAGCCCACGAGACCGTACTAGATCTCGTATGCCGTCTTCTGCTTGTAAAAAAAAAAAAATAAACACAATATTTCTACTTATGCAAGTAACAATTCTATATCTTATCTATATACA
>CALLZA010000865.1 GCA_937858165.1 uncultured Ardenticatenia bacterium | reverse complement strand
TTGCTGAGTCATGTCTGTGTCATTGATAAGCTCCTCTCATGTTGCTGATGCTCGATGCTTATGTAGTGCTTACGTTACCGTCATACTCTGCTGATCTAGTGTCTTTTTGTTTTTTCAAGCAGAAGACGGCATACGAGATCTAGTACGGTCTCGTGGGCTCGGAGATGTGTATAAGAGACAGACGCTCTCCTGCTCTCCATTCCTAATTCCTAATTCGTAATTCCTAATTCTCTTCACAATCTCCGCCCGATGCGCCACTTCGTCAATTGGCCCTTCCAGCCCATCCAGCCCGGCCACGGGCACGACCAGCGTCGCTTCCGGCGGGATGACCGGCTCATGCGCCGCCGGGGCCTTCACCGGTCGCATGCGCGAGCCGTCGGCTTCGACGAGCACACTGTCTACGTCGGGCCGGGCCAGCAGGCGGGCAGGCAGGTCGGGGCTGACACCTTGGGCCTTCTCGCCGTCCACGTGGCCGACGACAAGACAGCGGCCGTGGGCGTCCAGCAATTCCCCCAGCCGGGAGAGGTCATCGGCGTAGACAACGGCCGGGGCCAGCCGCATCTGCGCGGCAAAGATGCGCGTGGTGGTGGTGATGACCACGCGACCGGGCAGCGCCAAGGCCAGGGCGAACAGCAGGCTCGTCTTACCGCCCCCGCCGACGAAGGCGACCAACTCCGGACCACAACCGAGGCCCAGGGCGGCCGGCAGTGTCCATTGCTGTTCGGTCACGATGTCGGCGACCGTCCGAACGCCGGCGCGAACTGAGCCAGGAAGTCGTTGACCAGTTGGCGATAGGCGTCAAAGTCGGTCAGGATGTCGCGGGCGTGGGGCGCGCCCCAGTCGGTCAGGTGCAGCACGGCGCGGGTGGGGTCGCTGTTGGCGTAGATGTCTTCGGAGTGGGTGGAGAAGGTGTACTCGTCGGTCAGGGAGTGGATGAGCAGGATGGGCATCTGCGCCTCGGCGACAGTTCGCTCCGGGGCGACCGCTTGAACGTCGAAGTCGGCACGCCACTCGGCGACAGCCAGAGCGCCGGGCAGCACGATTGGCGCGAGCGTGGGGAACATCTGCCGCGCCTGATAGCCCACGATCTCTTCCATCTCGCTGTAGGCTGAGTCCGCGCCGACGAAGGCCAGATCGGGGGCCAGCGGGATCAGTTGCAGCGCCGTGGCCGCGCCATAGGAAACGCCGAAGACGCCGATCTGTGACTGCTCCAGCCCGGCGCGTTGGCCGAACCAGTCAAGCGCGGCCAGGGCGTCCTGCTTCTCATAGAAGCCGTAGGTCTTGAAGGCGTCGCTGCTGTCGCCATGGCCGCGATGGTCATAGGCCAGGATGTCGCAGCCGCGCTCCCAGAACAGTGGTGCCCAGTTGAGGGCGTGGTAGCGCGTGCCGGTGAAGCCGTGGAGGAAGAGCAGGCCGCAGCCGGCGTCGGCCGGGTTGTCGAAGTACCAGCCGGCCAACGTTACCTCACCTGTGTCGATACGCACCTCTTCCGGCTCCGGCAGCCCGGTAGTGGCCGGCGTATCCCCTTCGGCTCGCGCCTCGGCGATGGACTGGGTCGGCATGTTGAGCAGAATCTCGGAGAAGTACCAACTGGCCCCGCCATAAATGGCGACCAGCAGGATAACGATTCCGAGGACAATCCACAATCCCTTGCGTCGCATTGATTTTCCTTACGTTGGTTGGCCTGTGTTGCCAGAGAAAACAACCACAGATTACACCGATTTCACAGATTTTGAACTATGTAATCTGTGGCTTCTGCCTACTCAATCAGTCGACAGCCCGAAGTCTGGCGCGTATTGGGCCAGGAACGCCTCGAACAGCGTCTTGTAGGCGGCAAAATCGGTGGCGATGTCGGCCGCGTGGAGCGAGCCCCAGTCATTGATGTGCAGCACTGTGCGCGCCGCATCGCTGTTGGCGTAGATGTCTTCGGAGTGAGTGTAAGGGGTGAAGTTGTCGGTGCGCGAATGGATGAGCAGGACAGGTATTTGTGCTCCGCCGATGGTCGATTCAGGCGCAGCGGCCGCGGGGTCGAAGTTGGCGCGTTGCCCGGCGATCCACAGCGCGCCCGGCGTCAGCAGGCCGCCCAGCGCCGAGCCGAGCAGCGCGTCGGCGCGCACGCGGACGATGGCCGGCATCGAGCTGTAGGACGAATCGGCCAGGACGAACGGCGCGTCGGGAATCTGCGGGGCGAGTTGCAGCGCTGTCGCCGCGCCATAGGAGACACCGCCGACGGCGATGCGCGACGTGTCCAGCCCGGCATGCTCGGCAAACCAGTTGCGCGCCGCCAGGGCATCTTCCTTTTCATTGACGCCGTAGGTCAGAAACGCCTCAGAGCTTTCGCCGTGGCCGCGATGGTCATAGGCCAGAATGTCACAGCCGCGCTCCCAGAACAGGGGCGCCCAGTAGAGCGCCTCATAGCGCGTGCCGGTGAAGCCGTGCATGAACATCATGCCGCAGTTGCCATCGCTGGGGTTGTCGAAGTACCAGCCTCTGAGGATGACTTCGCCTGTGTCGATGGCGATCTCCTCTGGTTGGGGCAGGCCGAAGTCGGCCGGGACGCCGGTCTGGGCCTGGGCCTCGGCCAGCGGCCGGGTCGGTGGCGCGATGGCGATGCCGGAGAAGTACCAGCCTGCGGCGAAATAGGCCGCGACCAAGAGTAAAACGACGACCGCCAGAGCAATCCACAGCCTGTTTCGCATAATGATTGTCCTATACCCCTTGTTTCCCTAACCACGTCAGCACTGCTTCCAACACGCCACCGCCGATAGCCAGTGCCTTCTCCGAGATGGTGAAGCAAGTCGCCACATCGCCGCGCGGATCGATATCACCGATCTTGAGCCTGACGGGCACGGCCGTCCCCGGCGCGATCAGCCCGCGGGCGACGCCGTCGAACGGGGCGACGACCGGCTGCCCATCGACCTCGCCCAACAGTTCGCCTTGGCGCACGTGGTCGCCGATCTCTTTACGCCATGTGACGACCCCGGCCGCCGGCGCGCGCAACACCCGTTCCGCCCCCTTGCCGGCGACGAGGCCCGGCGTGCCGGTGTTGACCTCGGCCGGGCCGTCCCAGATGACGCGGCCGAGGCGGTGGCCGCGGTTGGTCTCGATGACGGCGTGACAATCGACGCCGGCGGTGTAGCCGGGGCCGAGGGCGATGACCAGAGGGGCCTGGTAGATTGTGGTGTCGGGGTTGCGTTTGGTCATGCGGGCGTCTACGACCGCCGCCGACCGACGGCCGACCGCCGCTAGAGAAGAAGGGGAAGCCCTAGTTAACCCGGCAGTAGCCGGCAGCTGGTCGCTGGCTGTCTCCCCAACGGCGGTCGGCGGTCGGCGGTCGGCCGTCAGTTCGGGCGCAACGAGGACGGGGATGACGCCGGTGGGGGCGAGGCGCAGCGCTTCGTCGGGCGTGCCAACGCGGACGGCGCGCAGGTCTTCGACGGTAATCTCGCCCTCCAGCACGGCCGTGGCCAGGGCCACCCGCCGCCGGACGACCAGCGGGTCGGGCAGCTCCAGGACGACGAGGGGGAAGCCGGCCTTGTGTAGCCGGTAGGCCACGCCGGTGGCCAGGTCGCCGCCGCCGCGGAGGAGGATGAGGTGATCGCCGAAGAGCATGAGCGGGTATGGTAGCTAGAAGAGTGGAACGCGGCAACCGCAGACAGGAAAAGCAAGCGCAAGACTGCGTCGAATCGGGGAACAAGGTACAATACGGGCTATGAGTGAACTGATTGAAGAACAGTCAGTTGATCGCACTGTTTTTGAAGTTGTCTCCCTATCTGAAGAAGGGGACGACCGCGCCTATTGGCAATCGAAGACGCCCGCCGAGCGGCTGCTGGCCCTGGAGATCATGCGCCAAATCGTCTATGGCTACGATCCGTCTACCACCCGACTTCAAAGAGTTTTTGAGATTGCTCGAAGCGAATGAGGTCAAGTACCTGTTGATCGGCGGCTATGCTGTGGGCTACCACGGCTACCCGCGCGCCACGGTTGACATGGACATCTGGGTAGCCACTACGCCGCATAACGCACCCAAAATTGTCAGTGTACTAAAGGAGTTCGGCTTTGATGTGCCGGACCTTTCGCCGGAACTCTTCCTCACCGACGGTCAGGTCATTCGCATGGGTGTCCCGCCGGTGCGTCTGGAAATCCTCACGTCGATTTCCGGGGTGACTTTTGAGGAGTGCTATGCCGAACGGGAGATCGCTGAACTGGATGGAGTACGAGCCAGCCTGATCAGTTTGAAACACTTGAGAAAGAACAAAGCGGCCAGCGGCCGCTTCAAAGATCTGAACGATCTGCAGAACCTTCGCTAAGGATTATTCAGTCAAGCCCGTGCCAGATTTGGTCCGGTCATAAAGGACATGGCTCTCCTGGAGTGCATCGAGGATGAAGGGATTGCCGCGCATGATCATCTGGGCCAGTTCAGCCGGTGTATAAACTAGATCTGTCTCTTATACACATCTCCGAGCCCACGAGACCGTACTAGATCTCGTATGCCGTCTTCTGCTTGAAAAAAAAAACACAACA
>CALLZA010000864.1 GCA_937858165.1 uncultured Ardenticatenia bacterium | reverse complement strand
TATTTATTGTCCTCGTGTGCTACTGTATCTGCTGTCATCGTTTTGCTGCTAGATTGGTGTTTCCTGTGTACGTGACTCCGTTAGCCGCATCGCGTATGGTAATTTGCTAGTTCAACTGTGCAGACCTTTGTTCTATCACGCGTGTTGTTTTTTTAATGATCCGGCGACCACCGAGATCTACACTAGATCGCTCGTCGGCGGCGTCAGATGTGTATAAGAGACAGCGTTGGGTGTCTACACCCGGCGCGGCCGGCGGCGCGGCATCTACGCCGCCGTTGGGCTGCCACGGCTGCTGCTGCTCCAGGTGGCGGCCCACGAACTGGCCCACGCCTGGCAGATGGAGAGCGCGCCACTGTTGCGCGATCCACTGTTGCGCGAGGGATTTGCCGAGTGGGTCGCCTATCACGTCCTCTTGGCCGTGGGCGAACAGGATGCGGCCGAGCGCATCGTGGCCCGCGAAGACCTCTATGGCCAGGGGGCGCGCCTGCTGCTGGGCATTGAGGAAGAAGGCGGCCCGCGCGGCGTGATCGAGTGGACGCGCCGGGCGCGCTGAGGCGGTCCCAGTAGCCCATGCGCAGACCGATGGCAAGCCGTTGCTATCGACTACGCCCATCGCTTATAACTCTTTGCTGCCCGTCGCCCGCGCGCCCTTTTGTCTGGCCGCCAAATAGGCTAACATAGGGCCATGCGCTATGCTGTTCGCCGCGTCAGTCCGCTCTCTGCTCTGCTCTACGGCTTGTTGCTCGGTCTGGTGGCCTGGCTGTTGCCGGGCGCGCTGTTGGGCTGGTTGGCCCGCGCCGCCGTGGGGCAACTTCAGGCATGGCTGGCCGCGCTGAACTTCGTCCTGCCCATTCCCCTGACAGAGGGTATTCGCATTGATCTGGTGCCCCTACTGCAATTGAGTGAGACGCAGGCCCAACTGGGGGCGCTGGCGGGTCGTGGTCCGTCGCTGGCCATCGTCGTCGCCCTGGCCACGGCCGCGGCCGGCATGCTGCTGACGGGCGTGACGGCCATGCTCAGCGCCGTCGTCTACAATCTGCTGGCACGCAGCTTCGGCGGTGTCGAGGTAACGCTCGACGCGCTGGACGCTCCGCCCGCGCCCCGCCCGGCCCAGCCGACGGCTGTGCCCAGGCCTGCCCCCCCGACGGCCATTCCCGCCGTGCCGCCGCCGACCGCCAACCCGCCCCGTCCGGCTCGCCCCGTGCCCCACGCGTGGCTCGTGCCCGTGGGTGGCGGCGAGCGCCTGCCGCTGAGCGACGGCACCACGCGCATCGGCAGCGCGGCCGACAACGACATCGTCCTGGCCGGCCTGTCGCCGCAACACGCCGAGATTCGCCGCGAGAGCGGGCGCTATCTCATTTATGACCTGGGCAGTCGCCGCACGGGGGTCAACGACGCCCAGGTGGCCGCCGTCCACATGCTGAAGGACGGCTTCCGGGTGCAATTGGGGCAGGGGGAGTTTTTGGTGCAGATTGTCGTAGAATGAGGAATTTCGAATTACGAATTCAGAACGTTCGCCCGACCAACGACTGACCTACTGACCTGCTGACTTACTAACATGAACCCCGACAACATCTGGCAGCTCTATCCGACGCCGGCGCGTGAGATAGCTTTAAGCGGTCTATACCTTAACCACGATTTGCGCGGGCAACACGAGGCCCTGGGGCGGCCGTTCGTCTATACCAACTACGTCACCAGCATCGACGGCCGCATCGCCATCCCCCGGCCGACGGGGCAGGGGATGATGGTGCCGAAGGCGACGAGTAACGACCGCGACTGGCGGTTGTTCCAGGAGTTGGCCGTGCAGGCCGATTGCATCATCAGCAGCGGGCGCTATCTGCGCGACTACGTGGAGGGCAAGGCGCAGGAGATTCTGCGCGTCTACGACGAGCCTCGCTTTGCCGACCTGGGCCGCTGGCGGGCGGCGCGCGGCCTGTCCCGCTATCCCGATTTGGCCGTCGTTAGCGGCTGTCTCTTATACACATCTCCGAGCCCACGAGACCGTACTAGATATCGTATGCCGTCTTCTGCTTGAAAAAAAAAAAAACAATAACACGAACTAAGCAGCCACAACATACAGACAACAGACGATACACACACACGCCACGACCACAAGAGCAATTCCGCATATGCCACAA
>CALLZA010000863.1 GCA_937858165.1 uncultured Ardenticatenia bacterium | reverse complement strand
GTTAGCTAGTGTTTAGTGTTGTTGTAGTTCATCTGTGTTCTACTCGACTGGCTGTTAGCTGTGTTAGCGATGTAGCTGAGATCGCGCATTTGTTGTGCTGTGTTTTTTTTTTTCAAGCAGAAGACGGCATACGAGATCTAGTACGGTCTCGTGGGCTCGGAGATGTGTATAAGAGACAGGCTGCCCCCTGCGGCGCGAACGGCCGCCCGGACAGATAGTCAAACGTCGTATCGTCCGGCGCGATGAGGCCCGCCCGCGCGCCGCCCTCGATGCTCATATTGCAGATGGTCATGCGTTCTTCCATCGATAGGGCGCGAATAGCCGAGCCGCGATACTCAAAGACGTGGCCCGTGCCGCCGCCGACGCCGATCCGCGCCAGTAGGGCCAGGATGATGTCCTTGGCTGTGACACCCGGTTGTAGCGTGCCCGCAACGTTAACGGCGTAGGTCTTGGGCTTGGTCTGGAGCAGGCATTGGCTGGCCAGCACGTGCTCGACCTCGCTGGTGCCGATGCCGAAGGCCAGTGCGCCGAACGCGCCGTGGGTGGCGGTGTGGCTGTCGCCGCAGACGATGGTCATGCCCGGCTGCGTCAGGCCAAGTTCGGGGCCGATAACGTGGACGATGCCCCGGTTAGGGCTGTGGAAGCCGAGTAGGGGAATGCCGAAGTCGCGGCAGTTCTGCTCCAGTTGGGCGATCTGCGCCGCGGCCATGGCGTCGACGATGGGCAGGTGTAGCGGCGTGGTGGGGATACTGTGGTCCATCGTGGCCACCGTCTGTTCCGGCCGCCGGACGAGCAGACCGCGCGCCCGCAAGCCGCTGAAAGCCTGCGGTGAGGTCACTTCGTGAACGAGGTGCAGGTCGATGTAAAGGACGGTCGGCGTGCCCGGCGGCTCGGTCACGATGTGGTTGTGCCAGATCTTGTCGATAATAGTTCTTTGCATAGTTATTCGTTGTCAGTTGTTAGCTTTGTGGAGCGCGCATCTTCAGATGGGCTGTATGCTGCCCCCGTCCGCATCTAAGGATGCGGACTCCGCTTACTCATTCGCCACCCGCCTTTATGCCGCCAAAGAGGGCCAATTCAAAGAGCTTGAAGAAGCAATCGACGTGGAGGAACCCTATTTCTGTCTCTTATACACATCTCCGAGCCCACGAGACCGTACTAGATCTCGTATGCCGTCTTCTGCTTGAAAAAAAAAAATAATCACATCATATACATCTACTACATCCCTTTACCCCACACCAACACACATCATCTCCACTACACTTTATACTCATGCTACTATCGCTTCCATCAACCTTCCTCACACATGCTATCAAGGAGACTATACCATCATAAAACTCCTAACCATTCCG
>CALLZA010000862.1 GCA_937858165.1 uncultured Ardenticatenia bacterium | reverse complement strand
CCCCTGAGCCGCGCCATCCACCCCTGTACGTCATGCGCGCCCTCAGTTGCGAGTTGCGCATCACCCCTGCACCCGTCCGCATCTGAGGACGCGGACTCCGCGCTGGTGCTTTGCAACCTGCCGCCCGCTACTCGCCCCCGAATATATCCATATCTATACCCCCTCTCTGTACCGCCTAACCATCGGTCGCATCCTCTCTGGACGTAAACTACCAACACCTCGAACAACGCAGTGGCCCTCGTTAGCCAACGGCAGCGAGCGACTGAGAATGGCCTAATCGCTGCCCGGAGCGGCCGGGCAGCGTGACAACAGAGCGAGTGAGAGAATTAAGGAGTAGTAACAGATGACGGAGCAGGTTACCAAGACCATCACTGTGAAGCGAGACGTGGCGAGCGTTTACAGCGCTTGGTCCAACTTCGAGACCTTCCCGTACTTTATGAAGTACGTCGAGAAGGTGGAGAAGCTCGGCCCACGCCTGAGCCATTGGGAAGTGAAAGGCCCGCTGGGCACGACAATGGATTGGAACGCAGAGACCACACGCGCCGATTTGAACCAGCGCATCGCCTGGAACACCAAAGACCATGCCGGCACCATTACGACCAGTGGCGAAGTGGTGTTTACCGAGTTGCCGCACGATGAGACGCAGATCGCCATCACGATGAACTACACCGTGCCGGCCGGCAAGCTGGGCGAAGCGATCGCCCAGTTGTTCAGTGACCCGGAGAAGCGACTGGAGGAAGACCTTCGAAACTTCAAGCTTTACATCGAGAACGGTCGCCAGGGCGCGGTCAGCTAAGCAGCGATAACGGTGGCGGGTGGTTGACTCTACTCGTCTAGTCAGTCAAATGGAGTGTGAACATGACGAATCATACGGATGACAAAATGAACCGGACGGCGACAGAAACGGCTGTCGATAAGGCCCAGGAAGTGGCCGGGCAGGCCGGAACCAAGGTCTCCGAGACGGCCGCGGTCGTCAAGGAACAGGCCAAGCGCACTGTTTCGCAGGTCGGCGAGCAGGCCAAGACAAACGTTGGCTCGCGCATGGGCGACGTGGCCCAGGAGTTGGGCACCGTAGCCGAGGCTGTGCGGCAGACCAGCGAAGAGCTAAGCAGCCATGACCAGGCCGGCATCGCTCAATATGGTACGCGCATTGCTGACCAGATCGAGAGCGTGTCGAACTATCTGAACGAGCGCGGCGTCGAGGAAGTCCTGACGGATGTCGAAGGCATCGCCCGCCGCCAGCCGGCCCTTTTCCTGGGTGGCGCTTTCATGCTCGGTCTGCTGGTCGGCCGCTTCGTGCGCAGCTCCAGCCAGAATGCGGGCTACCAGGATGGCGGCTACCGCGGCTATCAGGATTACCCCGGCGGTGGCTATCAAGGCTCCGGCTACAGCGGCTCCAGCTATCGCGGCTCCGGCTACGAATACAACCAGGGCACCGGGTCGAGCAGCAGCCGGCAGTCCTCGGGTAGTCGTCCGTCGGTAGAGATGGGCGCTGAGACCGGCGCCAATGAGTCCCGCTATCGGCAAGGGCCTTCTGTGTATAACACGTCCAACCAGGATGAGTTCGGCGACAATCCGACCGCCTATCCGACCGGTCTGGCTGAAGAGTAAGAATCCCGGCTATCCCGGGGCGGAGGAACGCATGGAGTATCAGACGTATACCCAGCAAGAGACGAGTCTAGGCGACCTGTTTTCGCGACTGTCGGAACAGGCCAGCACACTCATTCGCCAGGAAATTCAGCTGGCTCAGACGGAGATGACGCGCAAGGCCACTAAGGCCGGTCGTAACGTCGCATTTATCGCCCTGGGTGCAGTCATCGCCCTCGGCGCTTTCTTCAGCGTGATTGCCGCCCTGATTCTGGTGTTGGCCCAGGTGATGGAGGCGTGGCTGGCGGCGCTTGTCGTTGCCGTCGTGCTGGCCATCGCCGCGGCGCTGCCCATCCAGTATGGCATCAGCAAGCTGAAGCAGATCGATCCGGCGCCGCGCCGCACCATCGAGACGATGAGGGAGAATAAGGAATGGCTAACACAACAGATATGAGCTACCAGAGCGGCGGGTTCTTGCCGGCACCCTTGGACTCGGATGATCCGGACGTTATTCGCCGGCACATCGAGAACACACGTGCCCAAATGACGAGCACGATCAATCAGATCGGCGAGCGCTTGTCGCCGGACTATCTGCTCGACAAGGCCAAGTCCTCGGTGCGCGAGGCGACGGTCGGGAAGTTTAAGGATATGAGCTACGAGGCGAATCGGAGGATGGAAGGTATGTCGAATAGCATGAGCGATACAGTACGGGCCAATCCGCTGCCCGTGGCGCTAATCGGGTTGGGGTTGGGTTGGCTCCTCATGTCGGACCGCAGCAAGCGGCAGCAGCATGAGATGCGCGGTCACTATCGCACGACCGGCTATCGCTACTACGAAGGCAATGACGGCCCCGGCGCGATGGACCAGATGCGCTACCGTGTCGGCGACGCGGCCGACGCTGTGCAAGACCGGGCCGCCGACCTGCAAGATCGTATTAGCGGCACAGCCCAGCGGGTGGGCGACAACGTCAGCGAGACGGCCCAGCGTACCGGCGAGGCCGTGCGCGAGACCGCCTATCGTGTCGGCGAGAGCGTCGGCCAGCGGGCTGAGATGGTTCAGGAGCGCGCCGCCGACATGAGCAGCCAGGCCCGCAACGAGGCGGAGCGCTTGGCCGCCGAGGCGCGTTGGCGTGCCCAGGTCGGCGTCGAGCGCACCCGGCAGACGTTCTGGGAGACGATGGAGCAGAACCCGTTGACCTTGGGCGCGATCGTGCTCATTGCCGGCGCGGCCGTCGGCGCGTCCATCCCCAGCACGGAGTATGAGAACCGCCTGATGGGCGATACGCGCGACCGGCTGATGGACGAAGCCAAGACGCGTGCCCAGGATACGGTCGGCCGCGTGCAGACCGTCCTTCAGGAGGCGCAGCAGGCAGCTGTGACGGAGGCCAAGAACGCGGCCCAGCGTGAGAACCTGCCCCTGGGCGACAGCCACCAGGGTGGGGGCAACTCGGAGAACTGGTCTAACGCCTAATGCAGCGGCGGGTTGCAACCCTGCCCAATAATAGGTATTGTAAATGTGTAGGGGCGGGTCTTAGACCCGCCCCTATAGCCCTGAACGGTGAAGGAGCGTGCCAAGGATGAATAGAGCCATGCATCAGATTATGGACTGGCGGGCGGCGCTGATTGCTGGCCTGCTTGCGGGGGGGCTGGCGTTGGTGCTGCGCGTTCTGCTGTGGGTGCTGGTCACCGGCGGTAGCTTCTGGGCACCCTTCTATCAGTCGGCGGCTATTCTGCTGGGGCCGGAGAGCCTGGCCCCGGTCGATGCGCCACAATTGGGTGTTGTTGCTGTTGGCGCGCTGGTGCATATGGCTCTATCGATTGTCTACGCTCTATTGTTGGCGTTCATCATCCATCGCTGGGGGCTGATTGTCGGCATCGTCGGTGGCGCGCTGTTTGGGCTGGCGATCTATATCATCAACTCATATACCTTTACCTCTCTCTTCCCATCATTCTTTCCGCTGAGCACCGGGCTGGGGTTGGCTACCCCCGCCTTCTTTGCGGCGACGG
>CALLZA010000861.1 GCA_937858165.1 uncultured Ardenticatenia bacterium | reverse complement strand
CTTTCCTGCTTTTATCTTATTCATTTTGTTCTAGTCGACGTTGTTGTTGTCTTAGTTGACTGTGTAGTCTCTCGTTAATTTCTATTTGTTTTTTTTTTTAATGATACGGCGACCACCGAGATCTACACTAGATCGCTCGTCGGCAGCGTCAGATGTGTATAAGAGACAGGCTCTACTGCTTTTCCAGCACCAGAAAGTGTGATAAGCCGAGGACGGCAAAGGGGGTTCGTTCGGCAGCGTAGAGCGCGCGGCGGATGGCCCCGCCCAGCCGCGGGCTGCGCCGGACGATGTTGTCGTAGCCGCCGAAGATGCGGCCGTGGTGCAGCAGGCGCAGCGGCAGACCGTCGAACAGCGCCCGCAGCCCATGGCCGGTGTAGGCGCGCACGTGGGGCGCGAGGCGGTTGCGCAGCGGGTTGGGCAGGTAGTTGACCAGCGGCGTGTTGCCGAAGTGGTACTCACCGCGCCAGTAGACGCCGTGCTGCTCCACCGGATACCAGCGGTTGGGGGCAAAGATGACGATGCGCCCGCCCGGCCGGGCCACGCGGGCCATCTCGGCCACTGAAGCCCGGTCGTCGGTCACGTGCTCGATGACCTCGTTGCTCAGGATCAGGTCGAAGCTGTTGTCAACAAAGGGCAACTGTTCGCCCACGCCCAGGACAATGGCGTCGGCGCGCGCCAGGGCGGCTAGGGCGCGCTCGTGCTCGATCTCCAGCCCAACGCGCACGCCGGCGGGGTTGGCGCGGCCGATGGCCTCCAAGTAGGTGCCCAAGCCAGTGCCGTTGTCGAGGATGCGCCCGTTCAGGTCAGACCATTGGCGAATCATCTCCAGCCGCCGATCCTGGCCGGAGCGCCAGACGTAGCCGGGTTCGCCGCGTTCGGCGGCTTTGTCAGAGTGAGTCATGGGGCTGACTGCTGCTCCCGGCTGCTAAGGAATGCTTCTGGTGTGGCTACCTGGAAGGGTGACCCCTGCAACTCGCGCAGGAAATGACGGTTGTCGGAGATGAGAGTGTCAACCTGCATCCACTCGGCAAACGCCCCGATGACCGCGTCGCCTTTTTCGCGGAGGCCGAGTGATACGTAGCGAGCGATCAGGTTCCTCGGTACAGGAAGCCCGATCACTTGGACATCGGAGGGCGAAACGAAGAGCCGATGGAAGGTTTTCAACTGCTCAACAGAGCGGAGATTGCGCACCACCTCACTAATGACAAGTCGTGGGACTACTACCGGAAGCTGGGGGCCGATAAGCCTTAGTAAGGACGATGCGCTGGATTGAGGGGCGTCATAAGCGCGAATGAAGACGCAGCTATCGATACAGATGAGCATACTCTTCGTCCCAGATTTCCCGCCGTGTTCGCCGCACTTGGGCCACAATGGCTTCGGGGTCATCCCCAAAGCCCAAGCCACCTGACTCCGCAATCTGCTGTTGTAGCAGTGTCACTCCTTCTTGCCAGGCGAGGGGCTCTAGTACCTGTGCCTCTATCTCGGCCAGCACTTCGGCCACGATCTCGGCCTTGAATTGCGCGAGGGCGACCGTATCATAGACGGGTGTTGCTTCGCGCACTTGTCCACTTGCCGTGACAGCATCTGCGATATATGGGGCCAGCGTAGCCACCGGCTGCCCATAGCGCTCGACAACGATCGTCTCGCCGCCGGCGACGGCATCAAGTATCTCGCGCCAGTTAGCACGCGCTTTCTCGCTGGAGATGCGTCGGGTCATGTCATGCCTCGCTTCGGCCAAACGCCGTACAGTTCGCTCATCCTGTACAACATTTTAGCCGATTACGGCGCGTCTGTCACCCCTATTGGTCCAGCAGTTCATCATACTTCCGCCGCGCCTCACGGATGTCCTGCCACATCAGCGCCTTGGGGCTGCCCGGCTCGCGCGACGGGTTGCGCAGCAGGTAGGCCGGATGGAAGATGGGCATGGCCCAGCGACCCTGCCACGGAAACCATTGACCGCGCAGCTTGGTGATGCCCGTCTTCTCCAGCAGCGACTCGGTGGCGACGTTGCCGGTCAGCAGCATGACGAGCGGATCGACCAGGCGAATGATCTCCAGCAGATAGGGCTTGTAGTAGACGATCTCCTCTGTCGTCGGCTTGCGCAGCGGCTTGCCGTCATCGCCGGGCGGCAGACGAAAGACAGCGTTGGTGATGAAGACGTCCTGTTCCGGGTCTAGCTCAACCGACTGGAGAATCTGGTCGAGCAACTGGCCAGAGCGGCCGACAAACGGCTTGCCCTGGCGGTCTTCTTCCGTGCCCGGTGCTTCACCGATGATCATCAGCCTGGCCCGCGGGTTGCCGCGATAGATGACCATGTTGGTGCCGGCGGGGAAGAGCGGATCGTCTTCCAGCTTCATCATGGCCGCAACCAGTTCGACGAGCGTGGTGAACCCTTGCGGGCGATCTTCGAATAGGCCGAATTGCATGGCGACTCTCCTTGGTCAGTTCGCGGGCAGTGATTCCAGTAGCTTAAGACATTGTACAAAGGATGTTATGTGGAATCAAAGTCATTCGCTGCTCTGGTCATTGGAGTGAACGAGCCAGAGTTGGCTGACGTCTGCCGGTTGGTACAATCAATACCCATAGCCACTTGGAGAATGTTATGAACTTCCTCGATGCCGCATTCGAGATTTTGAAGCAAGCTAATACGCCTCTTCATTATGCCGAAATCGCCCGGCTGGCAATGAGTAGAGGTCTGTTGGAGACGTCCGGGCAGACGCCCGAATCGACAATGGGATCACGCCTCTACGTCGACACCAACCGTCCCGAGTCGCGCTTCCACCGCGCCGGTCGTGGATTCTTTGAGCTATCCAAACAGGTGGACGGGGACGAAATCGGTCAGCGTGTTGAGGAGCTTAACTTGCAGACCCGCAAGCAACTGCGCCAGGTGCTGGCCGATATGCCCGCTGACCGTTTTGAGGCGTTGATTAGCGAACTTCTGATTGCCATTGGGTTCGATGAGGCCAGTGTGCAAGTGACACGCTATAGCGGTGACCGCGGTTACGATGGCCAACACTACAGCTCACCATCAACGGCCAGCCGGGTTGCAAGTGGCTACACATGTAATGGCTGGAAGTATTGGCGGTTTGAGGAGCCAACGACACGTCAATGGCTGCCAATCAGCGAGTTGCGCCCAAAGGGTTGACGTGGTATCGATTGCTGCGTTAGTCTGAAACCATCGGCCTCCAGCGGCCGCAACCCCTCCCCCACCACCCCATACCCCACCCCAATCGCTGTCCCCAACGTCAGCACCACCGTGTGAGCTTCACCGGCGCGGGTGCTGGCCGCGGCTAGGCCGTCGTGGAGGATCGCCAACGAGTGGAACGAACCAAGCCGCGCCGCCAGTTCGTCGCGCACGAACGTGGCCAGATGGGAGCCAAGCTCCTGCAAGATCGTGTAGCAGCCTCGATCCTGTCTCTTATACACATCTCCGAGCCCACGAGACCGTACTAGATCTCGTATGCCGTCATCTGCTTGAAAAAAAAAACAGCCATGCTACAAAGCAACATCCACAGTTACTATCATACACCTAGTCACTCATAGTACACACCACAACCGAACACACAATTCGAAAAATACATCATCCTGCGTACTGACA
>CALLZA010000860.1 GCA_937858165.1 uncultured Ardenticatenia bacterium | reverse complement strand
TATTGTGATGAGTATTTTAGTTCTGACTAGCTCATGCACTGTTTGTTGCATTGGTTCTGGATGATGTGTATCGCGGTCTGATGGTGTGGTAGTTTGTTATTGCGTCTGTTGGTAGGGTGCTGTCACTTTGTTTTTTTTTTTTTTTTCAAGCAGAAGACGGCATACGAGATCTAGTACGGTCTCGTGGGCTCGGAGATGTGTATAAGAGACAGGCGGCCGGCTTTCCGGCGCTGGCTATCCCCGACGGACTGAGCGCGGTCGGCGAGCCGGTGGGAGTGGTCTTCATTGGCGACTATTTGAGCGAGCCGCAACTGCTGGCCGCCGGTGCGGCCTATGAACGCGCCCGCGCCGGCCGCGTCGCGCCTGATCTGGACACTATCCTGCCGGCGCTGCCGTAAATCGGCCGGCCAACTGGCACAAACCACACAACGTGATTCGCAACCGGAAAACCTATGATCAACCTTGCCTACCTGACTGAACGAAAAGTGACCTTCGCCAAGCTCGTCGCCGAATTGACATCCGCCGATCTGTGCGCCTTGACCAATCAGATGATCGACCGCCAGCTGGCGCTGATCGCCGGCTGCGATGACGCGGCCGTCATCTTCGTCCCCGATGACCCCCAAGCCGACGACCCGTATGCGGCCGAGCCGACAGAGGCGAAGCTGGCCTGGACGTTGGGCCACGTCATCGTCCACGTGACGGCCACCTCGGAGGAGACGGCCTTCATCGCCGCCGAGATGGCTCGCGGCGTCGTGCGCGAAGGGCGCTCGCGCTATGAGACGCCGTGGGAGACGGTGACGACCATCGCCCAGTGCCGCGCGCGCCTGGAGGAGAGCCGCCGCCTGCGGCTGGCAACGCTGGACGTTTGGCCCAACCCGCCACATCTCGACGTAACCATCCCGTATCGCCGTTTGCCGGAACCGGTCAACCCCATCGGCCGCTTCGTCATGGGTCTGCTCCACGACGCCGACCACCTGGGGCAGATCGAGGATATCGTTCGCCAAGCGCAGACCGACCGCCTCGAGGTTTAGCCAGAGCCGGGGCATTGTGAAGTAGGCAGAAGACCTCACGTAGGGCACGCCAAGAACGCCAAGAGCGTTGTTCTCTTGGCGTTCTTGGCGTCCTTTAGCGCTATGTGCGCACAGGCTTGGCAATAGCCCTGTAGGCCGAACGCCTAAAAGTTGCCGAACGCCTCACTCCGGCCATAATCGGGGCGACGGTGCTTATTCCCCCCGCCAAGGATACTTCTCTCATGTCTCGCCGCAGCCTCCCCCAACTGTACCGTGACGAATTCACGGGCTATAACGTCGCTCGTTTCCAGCAAGACCTGATGGCCGGTTTGACCGTGGCCGCGGTCGCCCTGCCGCTGGCGCTGGCTTTTGGCGTCGCGTCCGGGGCCACGGCCGCCGCCGGTCTGGTCACGGCCATCATCGGCGGCCTGGTCATCGGCCTGCTGTCCGGCGCGCCCTACCAAATCTCCGGCCCGACCGGCGCGATGAGCGCGGTTCTGATCGTGCTGGTGCAGCGGTATGGCCTGACCGGTATTTGGGTTGCCGGGCTGATGGCCGGCATTTTGCTGCTCATTATCGGCCTCCTGCGGCTGGGGCGCTTCATTGCCTTCATTCCCGCGCCGGTCATCAGTGGATTCACGTCCGGCATTGCGCTGATCATTTTTATCGGCCAGATCGACAACTTTCTGGGCGTTCAGACGCCAGGGACGGAGTCGGCCCTGTTCAAGCTGTTGGGTTACTTCCAGGGCGGCTTCGCGGTCAACTGGCAGGCGGTCGTGCTGGGGAGCGTCGTGGTCGTGACGATGCTCCTCTGGCCGGCCCGCCTGAACGCTCGCTTCCCGGCTTCGCTGCTGGGCATTGTCCTGGCCACCGCCCTCAATGCCGTTCTGCGGTGGCCGGTGCCAGTAATTGGTGCCATCCCGCAGACGCTGTTGCTGGCCGATCGGCTGTCGCTTAGCGCCATTCCCTGGGACAACCTGAGCGCTTTTGTCGCCCCGGCGCTGACCATTACGGCCTTGGGCGCTGTGGAGAGCCTGTTGTGCGGCGCGGTGGCGTCGAACATGACCGGCATTCGGCTACAGGCCAATCAGGAGCTAATCGGACAGGGGGTCGGCAACATCGTCATCCCGTTCTTTGGGGGCGTTCCGGCGACGGCGGCCATCGCTCGCACCAGCGTTGGTATCAAAGCGGGGGGGAAGACGCGCCTGGTCAGTGTCGTTCAGTCCGCCGGCCTGCTGCTGTCGATGTTCCTGCTCGCGCCGGTGATGAGCCGCATTCCGTTGACGGCCCTGGCGGGCGTGTTGATGGTCACGGCAGCGCGCATGAACGAGTGGGCCGCCATCCGCTTTATCTTCGGCCACCGCTTCAAGACGGCGATGATCACCTTTCTGGTGACGATGGTGGCGACGATCACGCTCGACCTGACACAGGCGATCCTCATCGGCGCGTTTCTCACCGGCGCGGTCTTCCTGAGCCAGATGGCCAGTCTTGACATCGAGATGCAAGACGTTGATCCGGTTAAGCTGCGCGAGAAGGGCATCGAGAACGCGGGCCGGTGTGGCCACGTGCAGGTCGCCTTCCTGACCGGGCCGCTGTTCTTCGCGGCCACGGGGCATTTCAACGAGGCCTTTGCGCCGCTGAGGGATACCCACGCCCTCATTCTATCGATGCGCGGTGTGCCCCATATCGATATGTCGGGGCTGGAGGCGGTTAAACGGCTGCACGAGCAGTTGGAGCGACAGGGGACAATCCTGATGTTTGCCGGTGTCCACCGAAACGCGATGCGCATGATGGAGCGGGCCGGGCTGGTGGATGAGATCGGCGGCGAGAACTTCTTCTGGAGCAGTGATCAGGCCATCGTTGAGGCGGAGAGGCGCGGCTGCCCGCTGTGCGCCGCAGAGCGGGCCGGCCGGACAGGGATTGAAGCACTGCTCGCCGGCTAGCGGCCAGGAACCGCCGGTGGAGCGCGCCGCCCGGCGCTCAGCGGGCCACGAAACGGCCGCGCCCCGCCGCGCCCAGCCAACGTTCACCGTCGACGATCACTTCGCCGCGGCTAATGGTCGTGGTGGGCCAGCCGCGAAGGGTTAACCCCTCATAGGGCGTCCACCCAGATGTTTCGTGTAGCGAGGCGGGAGTAATGGAGAAGTCGCGCGTCGGGTCGAAGAGGACGATGTCGGCGTCGTAGCCGGGCAGCAAGTGCCCCTTGCGGCCGAAGCCGAAGATGCGCGCCGGGGTGGTGCAGCACACGTCCACCCAGCGCGACAGCGCGGCCGGGTTGGGCACGCCGTCGCCGACCAGCCCGGCGTAGACCAGTGCCAGCCGGCTCTCGATTGACGGCACGCCGCCGGGGATTTGGCTGAAGTTGCCCAGGCCGGTGGCTTTCTCGGCGGCGGTGAAGGGGCAGTGGTCGGTCGCTGTCTCTTATACACATCTGACGCTGCCGACGAGCGATCTAGTGTAGAACTCGGTGGTTGCCGTATCATTAAAAAAAAACAACGTACCGACACCTATATATATATACACGACGAACAACGCAATCAAAGCACAGACAGGACGAAGAGCTACAGAACATGACGAAAAGACAGAA
>CALLZA010000859.1 GCA_937858165.1 uncultured Ardenticatenia bacterium | reverse complement strand
TCTTTGTGTTTTTTTTTGTTTTTTTTATGTTACGGCGACCACCGAGATCTACACTAGATCGCTCGTCGGCAGCGTCAGATGTGTATAAGAGACAGGTCGATCTGGGCGTCCTGGACGGCGGTGTTGTCGAGCAGAGCGGTCAGCGCTGCCTGATCGATGACCGCGCCGTGGTTGGACAGACGTAGAAAGCGAGTGTCCGCTTCAACGCCCTCCGGTAGTTCGGCCAAGTCGCCGGACAGCGCGCCGTTCTCACCCAACACCAGCGGGCCAACCGAGGTCTCGGTCAGCAGCGGGGCCACATCGGCCGGCAGCGCAACGGCGGGGTCGAGCTCGACGGCCACAACCGGCTGTTCGGGTGGGGCTGACTGAACGAAGACGATGGCGCGCGGCAGCGGGCCGTTGGCGACCACGGCCTGGGCCGCGGCGAGGTCGATCTGGCCGGGCACGTGATGCCACGTCGCGCCGTCCCAGCCGAAGAGGTCAATAGTCCGCGCTTCGGTCACGTCGGCCGGCAACGGTACGGCGATCTGGCCCGTGGGGGTATCGCCGCTATAGTCGAGGACGTAGGCGTCGCCGACGGTCTGGGCGGGCAGCGCGGCGGCGGCCTCGGCCAGCGTGGCGTCGGCCGCGGCCAACTCAGCCACGGCGACACGGCTAACACCGACATCGCCGGCGCTGAGGGTAACCCCCTCAGGCAGTTCGCCGGTGCGTTGCGCCGGCGCAGTCGCATCAGCGCTGGTGACATCGGCGGCATTGTCTCCGCCACCCAGCCCCAGACGCGTGCCCAGGGAGATCGGCGGCAGAAATAGGCCGACAAGAATCAAGGCAATTACCACCACGAGGCCGGCGATCATCGGCCACGACAGGCGTCGCGACGATTGTCGGCCCGGATTGGTTTCGTTGTTCTCCATGAAGTTAAGCCCCTTCCCGGATGATGTTGAATTTGAGATTCACTGAGGGTGTAACGAACAAAAGCGGCACAACTAAGGCCGCCCGTTCCCTCTGTCCGGTTAAACTATCGAGCATTCTAGCACAAGCGACCCTTTCCGCAACCGCCCTGGCTGTCATGTAGGTCGATAATAGGGTGGGCGTTGAGGAAACATTAACCAAGAGAGGGCTAAGGGATTGGGGGGCAACGCCGGTGTGTCGCACTTTCTGAAGTGTATCGCACCTTCCAAGAGGCGGGGGCGAAGCAGGGGTGTCGCACTTCAGAAAGTGCAACGCACCGGGGGACGTGCTATACTCCGCCCAGAATGCATTGGGGGAGAGACGCGATCTTTTCCCGTCGATCCAGCCCGATGGGGATAGCCAAATAGCACCAAGGAGATCACCTAACATGAGCGTAGTCGATCTGTTCAATAGTATGCCGGCCCGTTTCCAGGCCGAGAAGGCGGCCGGAACCACGATGGGGATTCTGTTCGATCTGAGCGGTGATGGGGGCGGCCAATGGTTCGTCAACATCGCCGACGGACAGTTGGCCGTCAGCGAAGGTGCGCCGGCCAGCACCCCCAGCGCCACGGTCAAGATGACGACCGAGGATTTCCAGGCCTTGTCCAGCGGTAGTCTGAACCCGATGATGGCCTTCATGACCGGCAAGGTCAAGGTTGAGGGCGACCTGAATTCGGTGATGAAGTTCCAGCAGTTGGTTGGGTTCTAGGGCCACGTTCCAGGGGCCAGGTTCCAGGGATGACCTGGGAGCCAGGCCGCGTTCTAGACATAGAACGGGCGGGTGTTTAGCCCGCCCGTTTGCGTTGTAAGAGGTGGGGCGATTCTGGAGAATCGCCCCAAGGTTAGGCGGGGGTGGCGCTCTTTTCGGCGTTGGCGCTCAGGGCGATTTCGGCGTATTCGCGCCGTTCGGCCTGGTTCAGGTCAAGGCCGAACTGGCCCAGCAGCTCGGCGATGAGACCGGCCTTGCGCTCGGCGTCGGTGCGCGACCAGGTGCGGGCCTTGATCTCCAGGAAGTAGCCCGGCAACTCCGGCTCCAGCACGCGGTCGAGGTTGATGGCGAAGTCGGTCGCCTTGTAGAGAATGTGCCAGCGGACGCGGTCTTTGTGGACGCGCAACTCGCGGGCCGGGGCGAAGTACTCCTGATAGAAGCGCAAGCTGCGGTCGGCCGCGGCCAGAAAGCGCGACCGCGACAGCATGACCGCGTTGGTGAACTCCTCGCGCTCCCCCTCGCCGATCAGCGTCAGCCGGGCGCGCACCTGAGTCACTTCACCGACGTCGTTGATGAACTCATCCTCACGATAGCGCAGCCGGGCCGCGTCCGGGTCGCCGCTGTCGAACAGGAAGTAGTGGTCATATTGGCGGTAGTGGCCGACGCGCATGACCTGGATGGCCTCTTTCTGAAGCGTCTCGTGCACGATGGCGTCGTCATCGATGGGCGCTTTCACCTGCACCTCGAAGCTCTCCAGCCGTTGGACGCCCGACAGCAGCACCAGCTTGTTATAGGGGCTGGCCTCGCGCTCTATGACGAAGGCGTCGATCTTCTTGGCCACGGCGATGGCCTCGTCGCGGGCGGCGGCCTCGTCCACGGTCAGCAGCGCGCGGTCGCGCATCAGCCATTGGCCATTGCATAGCACGTGGGCCACATCGCTGCTCTTGCTGCTATAGACGATGCGCGAGTAGACGGCGTCGGGGTGGTTGTGGAAGTGGGGCTGGTTGTGGATGCCGGTCATATCGCGCACGGCGATGTCGGCCCGCTTGCCCGGCTCCAGGCTGCCCGTCAGATGGCCCATGTGGATGGCCCGCGCGCCGCCGATGGTGGCGATCTCCAGCGTCTGGCGGGCGGGCAGGGCCGTCGGGTTCTGTGTCGCCACCTTGGCGATGAACGACGCCAGCCGCATCTCTTCGACCATGTCCAGGTCGTTGTTGCTGGCCGGGCCGTCGGTGCCCACGCCGACCTTCAGCCCCAGCTTGAGCATCTGGGCGATGGGAGCAATGCCGCTGGCCAGCTTCAGGTTGCTCGACGGGCAGTGGGCCACGCCCGCGCCCATGCGCCGCAAGCTGAACATATCCTGCTCGTCGATGTGGACGCAGTGGGCGGCCAGGAGCTTGGTGTCCAGGATGCCGTGCTGCTCCAGCCAGGTGACGACCGACATGTGGTTCTGATTGACGCTGTTGTCGGCTTCCAGCTTTGTCTCTGACACGTGGGTGTGCAGCGGCACGTCGAAGGCGCGGGCCAGGTCGGCGCAGGCCAGCAGCAGCTCCGGTGTGGCCGTATACCAGGCGTGGGGGGCGACGGCCGGCTGGATGAGCGGGTGGCCGTTCCAGTGCTCGATGAAGCGGCGACAGAGCAGGAGGGCGTCTTCGAACGTCTCGGCGTCGGGCGCGGGGAAGACGAGGATCGTCTGCCCCAACAGAGCGCGCATGCCGATCTCAGCCACTTGCTCGGCGATGGCCTCTTCATAATAGAACCTGTCTCTTATACACATCTCCGAGCCCACGAGACCGTACTAGATCTCGTATGCCGTCTTCTGCTTGAAACAAAAAAACAAAAACAAACTCCCTCTACCGTTCATCTGTATCTTCTCACACACCAACCACCACACGAGCTAATCAACCATATATATAGATCTAACTAAATAATCATACAA
>CALLZA010000858.1 GCA_937858165.1 uncultured Ardenticatenia bacterium | reverse complement strand
TAATCTGCTATCTCACTGCAAGACGAACTGTTCGGTCTATGAAGTGTGTATACGACCATCTGTTGCTAAGATGTAGATCAGTTCTAACGAACAGATCGATATATCACTTCATATATAGGTCAGGTCGTACCTGAATATCTCTTGTTTTTTTTTTTTAATGATACGGCGACCACCGAGATCTACACTAGATCGCTCGTCGGCAGCGTCAGATGTGTACAAGAGACAGGCTCCGCGATCACCTGTGACGCGGGGTCGCCCTGGCGCAGGCGCACGGCGACTTCCACGTCGGCCTGGCCCAGATCGCCCAGGAAGGCCTGCAAGTGCTGCCGGATGGACGAATCGCCGGCCAGCATGTCATTCAGGGATGCCGACGCCGAACGCGCCAGCGGCAAAACGGTCACATCGGCCGCCTCGTGGGCCAGCAACGGCAGCACCCGATCCAGCGTTTCGTGGTCGGAGCCGTAGCCGCGCAGGGCGACCAACAGGTTATCGATCGGGGCGTATTCGCCGCGAACCAGCAACAGCGACGTCGGCGACCGGCGCACCAGCCGCATTCGCGCCGTATCATCCGACACATGGGTCACCAGGAGCGAAAACTCCTGTCGCCGCGCGGTCTCCATGACTTCGGCCAATGGAGTGGCGCAGTCGAAGATCTGCACCCCCTGGTCAAGCGCTCGACCAAAGGCGCGCGCCGTCCTGATGACCGCCTCGCTCCACTCCGGCTCGTCCGTCCAGACCAGGATCGACTGCGCCAGGGGCGCGCTGGCCGGGTAAATACGGGCAATGGCCGCCTGCAGGTCTGTTTCAGGGCTGGCGACCGGTACGATTTGGGCGTGCAGCAGGCGTGCCAAGACTCCGAGGGCAGCCACGTTTTCCGGGTAAGCGGTCACGACAGTCACCTGCCCCGCCTCGCGCGCCAACGGCAGCGCCAGGTAGTAGGCAGCGACTTGCCGCGGAATCTGATTCAGTAGTTCCCGGTCGGCGTTGTTGGCGAATGTGCCCATGTCGAAATACAGCGTCATGCTTCGTCACCTGATTTAGGAAGCCTATCAGGCGGCGGTAACAGGCGCGGTTATGGGGCGGTAACAAACGAGTAACAGGGATTAGGGATCAGGGGCTAGGGATTAGGGATTAAGGGCTAAGGAACAGCGAACTTCCCTAATCTCTAACCCCTAGCCCGTGTTGAAGGCGTAGCCGATGCCCGGCACGGTCTCGATGGTGACCGGGCTGGAGGCATCGACCTCGATCTTGGCCCGCAGACGGTACATAAGCTGCTTCAGCATCGTCCGGTCGCCGCCTTCCGGCCCCCAGACGGTAGTAATGAGCGTATCGCTGGGCAGCACCTGGCCGGGGTGGAGCATCAGCGCCTCCAGCAGTTTCAGCTCCAGCGCCGTCAGGCGAATGACCGCGCCATCGTGGAGGCGCACCGCTTCGCCACGCGAGCGATCGAGCGTCAGGCCGCCGACGGCCAGCGTGGTTGGCGTGGCCGACACGCCCACCCGGCGCATCACGGCGCGGATGCGGGCCACCAGTTGCGTGGGGCTGAACGGCTTGACCATGTAGTCGTCGGCCCCCATCTCCAGGCCGCGCACGACCGCCTCGTCCCCGGCACGCACGCTGAGGATGATGATCGGCACGTCGCTGACGGCGCGCACCTTGCGGCAGACGCCCAAGCCGTCGAGCCGGGGCAGGTTCAGATCGAGCAAAATGAGATCGGGCAACACTTGCTCGAACGCCTCGACCGCCGCCAGCCCGTCGTAGGCTGCGGTCACTTCGTAGCCCGCCCGCCGCAGCGTAAAGCTGACGACGTCCGACAGGGCCAGATCGTCTTCGACAACCAGGACTCTCATGCGCTTGTCTCGTCAATGGTTAGCGGCAACTCCAGCCAGAACACGGCCCCGCCACCCGGCCGCTCCTCAACGCCAACTTGCCCGCCGTGCGCCTCGGCAATCTTTTTGACCAGATAGAGCCCCAGGCCGATGCCGTACTGCTCATCGCCCCCTTGCGCGTCGAGGCGCATGAAGCGGCGGAAGAGGTTGACGCGATCCTCCGGCGAAACGCCCGGCCCGCGGTCGGCCACGGCCAGCCGCAGCGTGTCGTCGGCCTGGCTGATGACCAGGTCAATGGGACAGCCGATGGGGCTGTACTTGGCCGCGTTGGACAACAGATTGACCAACGCCTGCGTCAGTCGCGCCCGGTCGGCCGGCAGCGACGGCAGGCGAGCCGGCTCGGTCACGGCGATCGCCTGCCGCCGTCGCTCCACCAGCGGCCGGACGATGGTCAGCGCGTCGGCCATCACGTCTTCCAGGGGCACCGGCCGCCGCCGCAAGCGGAACGACCCGGCCTCGATGCTGCTGCTCTCCAGCAGATTGTCAATGAGCGATTGCAGGCTGAGCAGACTCAGATGCGTTGGGTTCAACAACTCGCGAATCTCGGCCGGCGACAGGTCATCGACCTCATCCATCAACAATTCGATTGAGGCGTTGAGCGTACTGAGGGGTGTGCGAAACTCGTGGGAGATGTTGGCCAGGAAGAAGGAGCGCAGATGGCGCAGTGCCTGCTCCTCGGTCACATCGCGCAGCACCAGAGCCACCTGCACCGTGTCGCTGTTGGGCGGAACCATGCGCGCGCCCGTGGCCGCCACGACCATCGACTTGCCGGAGCGCGTCTGAACTTCGATCTCGCGCTTTTCCCCCGCCGGGGGGATGTGGTCGAGAAAGGTCTGGTTATCGGGCGAGTCGGCCAGCGGGAAGAGGTTATTGATCGGTTCGCCCACAGCCTCGGCGCTCGACCAGCCCGACAGCGTCTCAGCCCCCTGGCTCATAAACGTCACCCGGCCGCGCGTGTCGAACGTCACCACCCCTTCGACGACCGACTGGATGAGCGTGTTGAGCCAGTCGCGGGCCTGTGAACGCTCGTCCAGCGCGTCGAGCATGGTCGCCTGGCTCTTCTCCAATGAGGCGGATAGCGATGCCAACTCCGGCGGCCCGGCCAGCCGGGGAATCGGCGCGGCCAGGTCGCCGGCGCTGATCTGCTCGGCCGCGGCCATGAGGCGACGCAATGGGGCCATCAGCCGCTGGATATACCACACGCCGGCGACCACGCCCACCAGGGCCACAATGGTCGTGCTGGTCGCCAGCACCAGCAGTGCGCTGCGCTCCGTCGCCTGCAAGGGGTCGATGGGCAGAGCGACTTCGGCGATGAGCGGCTCACTCCCCGATTCGCCGGGCAGCGCGAACTGGGAGATGAGGAACGACTGCCCCTCGGCCGCCAACTCGCGCCCGCTGCCGCGCCGCTGCACGGTCATGACCCCCGGCGGCAGCGTCGAGGCCAGCGGCTGCCCGTCGGCGCTCAGGATCGTCTGGTCTACGCCGGTGTTGGCACTCAACTGCCCCAGGAACGCCACGTCGAGCCACATCCCGGCCACCACCGTGCCGACCGTCTCGGGGATGTCGCTGCTGAAGATGTTCTGCCCGGCCACCAGCGCCGGCTTGTCGCCCATTAGCCGCACATCGCCCAGGGCTACGCCGGCGCGCGTGTCAATGGGGCATTCAATGATGCCCGGCACGGTGGCGACGACTACCGCGGCCCGGTCGCACAAAACGATCAGATCGAGGTCGCTTTGCTCCTGGAAGGCGCGTAGGTATGGCTCGATGGCGTCGATCTCCTCGTCCTGGATGAGGCGGCGCAACGTCGGCCGCTCGGCCAGCAGCGCCGCCAGATCGACCACGCGCCGCTCGGCGGCGTCATAGAGCGACTCGGTGCCGCGCGCCGTAGCGTCGACTCGCTGCCACGCCTGCTCTTCCAGTTGCGACCGCGTCAGCAAAAAAGCGGGCACGCCGGCGCTGAGCGTCGTCAGGAAGATGAGCACCACCACAACAGTGACGAGTCGCGTGGTCAGGCTGGTACGGGTCAGAATTCGGCGCAAGTGACAGAGCCTCCACGCCGAATCATAGTCCAGACCAAAACGCATGACAACCACCGTCCAGACTTGACAGGTGGGCGGCCAACATCCCTCTAACTGGGATACGAGTTCAGGCCTCCCACCTGTCACGTCTTTGAAAGTGGCGTATACTCTGCCCTATGCCGTTTCAACCAGCCTACGACGTGCCGCCTGAACGGCGGCCTTACCATCTGCCGAGCGCCGTGCCCCAACCCGCGGGGCGGCGCGTCGGCGTCCTGTTCCTCCACGGCTTCATGGGTAGCCCGCTCAGCTCGCGCCCGCTGGCCGAGCATCTGGCCGGCCACGGACTGACCGTGCACTGCCCGCTGCTGCCCGGCCACGGCCACTACCCCGACAAGCTGGCCACCGCCGGGCGCAAGCAGTGGCTGGCCGAGGCCGAAGAGGCATTCGCCGTCGCCCGCGCCGAGAGCGACGAGCTATTCCTGCTGGCCCACTCGATGGGCAACATCCTGGCCGCCCACGTGGCCCTCAAGTTCGGCGGCGTGCGCGGCCTGGTCATGCTGGCCCCGGTCTGCGACGTGCCCGACAAGCGTCTGCGTTATGTGAAGTACGCCCGCTTCTTCATGCCCTGGTACTACCCCCACAAAAGCAAGCGCGAAACCATGCAGCACCTCGTCCGCGAGCGTGTCCTCGACTTCGACCCGACCGTCGACTTTGACGACCCGGCCTTCCAGGCCACGCTGCCCCAAATCAGCCGCGTGCCCATCAAGGGGATGCACGAGATGGTGGCGACCATCGACTACGGCCGCACCCTCTGGCCGCGCCTCGACCTGCCCGTCCACATCTACGCCGGTGAAGAGGACTCGGCCGCCCCGCCCGACAACGCCCGCCGCATCTTCGCCGAGCTGCCCAACGCCAACAAGGAGTTGACCATCTACCCCCACACCGGCCATGAGATGATGCGCCCGTTCGAGCCTGTCCACCACCAAGTCTGGGTGTCGATCCTCGACTTCATCGGCCGGACATCGGCCATTGGCCTGCCGATAGCGGCAAACGCCACCTAGCGGCGCGGTCGGGCGGCCTACAACGTCAACCCCATCCCCCTACGTTCCGCGTCATGGCCCGCCACCGCCCCCGTCGGCCTCGCTCCTCGACCGAGCAACCCCTGCTCGACCTCCCCTTTCGCCAGCCGCGCCCACCCCGCTCACCCTACGACTGGCTGAGCGCCGACGCGCTGGAGCGGCTGCACGACGCCTCGCTCACCATCCTGGAAACGGTCGGCATCGACTTCCTGGATGACGAAGCGCTCGACCTCTGGCAGCGGGCCGGGGGGCAGGTGGATCGGACCACGCAGCGTGTACGCATTGACCGCGATCTGCTCCTGCCAACCATCGCCGCCGCCCCGGCGTCGTTCCGCTGGCGGGCGCGCAACCCGGCCCACGACGTGGTCATCGGCGGCGGGGGGCTGGCCTTCGGCCCGTGCGGTGGCATGGCCTACGCCACCGACCTCGACCGCGGCCCTGTCTCTTATACACATCTCCGAGCCCACGAGACCGTACTAGATATCGTATGCCGTCTTATGCTTGAAAAAACAAACAACACAACACACACACACAACATGACTGTGTAATAGACGGCACCATGTGACACATGCGAACGACATCACGCAAGCAAGCCAAGCATGAGACGGAGCAGGACAAGACTACGCGCAGCTTAGGAGAAGAAC
>CALLZA010000857.1 GCA_937858165.1 uncultured Ardenticatenia bacterium | reverse complement strand
CTGGTAACGAGTTGTTATCACGTAGTGCGTTTTGTCGTGTAGGCGTGAGTCAGTGTCGATATGTGTGGGGAATGGTTTTTGTGTTAATGATACGGCGACCACCGAGATCTACACTAGATCGCTCGTCGGCAGCGTCAGATGTGTATAAGAGACAGAGTAGGGCCCCGGGGCGGTGGGTGTCGGTTGGGATTCGGGCTTGTTGGGACTGACTCTGTAGCTCGCTGGGTCCGGCGAGGTCACACCTGAAACGGCGACCGAGTGGCTGGCCGGTGAAGAGGGGCAGGCTTTTATACGCCAGAGTAGCGCGGCCTGGGCCGATGCGGCTATCGCCGATGGAACAGACCCGGATCAGGCCCACGCCGCCGCGGCCAATACGACCGCGTTCTATCTGGGCGAGGGGTAGACGGCAAGAACGCCATGCACGCCTTTGACATCCTGCGCGTGCCGGCCCGGCGGCGCATCCTCGAACTACTGGCCGAGGGCGAGCACTCCTCAGGCGATCTGGTCACGGCCATTCACAACGAATTCGGTCTCAGCCAGCCGGCGGTATCGCAACACCTGGGCGTCCTGCGCGACAACGGCTTCACCACGGTGCGCACCGATGGGGCGCGGCGCATCTACGCCCTGCGACCGGAGCGCCTGGCGGAAATTGATGCCTGGCTCGAGTCGTTCCGGGGACTGTGGATTAAGTCCCTCGAATCGCTGGCTGATGAAGTTGAGCGGGGCAAACGAGAGCGCGAACGGAAAGATACCCCATAAGACCTGACAGGTCGGCCGCCGACCTGTCAGGTCTAGCCCCTTGCGCTAGGCAGCTTCGAACTCGCCCGACTCCACAACGCGAAAGTCGAGTTCGCCGTCCGCCACTTCGACCACGACGTGATCCCCCTCGCGCACATCCCCCTGGATGACGCGAATTGCCAGCGGGTCGATGATGCGCCGCTGGAGCACGCGCTTGAGCGGACGCGCCCCATAGACCGGGTCGTACCCCTCCTCGATCAGCAGGTCGGTGGCCGCCTCGGTCAGCGACAGCGTCACGCCCCGCCTGGCCAGCAGGCCGCGCACGTGGTTGAGCTGAATCTCGGCGATCTCGCGCAACTGCTCGCGGCCGAGCCGGTGGAAGATGACGATATCGTCCACCCGGTTCAGGAACTCCGGCCGGAAGTGCTGGCGCATCGCCTCCATCACCCGCGACCGCATCGTCGCCTCGTCCAGATCGCCCATAATGTACTGGCTGCCGATGTTGCTGGTCATGATGATGACCGCGTTGCGGAAGTCGACCGTGCGCCCCTGGCCGTCGGTCAGCCGGCCGTCGTCCAGCACTTGCAGGAAGACGTTGAACACCTCCGGGTGCGCCTTTTCGATCTCGTCGAACAGCACCACGCTGTAGGGGCGGCGGCGGACGGCCTCGGTCAGTTGGCCGCCCTCCTCATAGCCGACGTAGCCGGGCGGCGCGCCGATGAGCCGGGCGACGGTGTGGCGCTCCTGGTACTCGCTCATGTCGATGCGTACCATGTTGCGCTCGTCGTCGAACAGGAACTCCGCCAGAGCGCGGGCCAACTCCGTCTTGCCCACGCCGGTCGGCCCCAGGAAGATGAACGAGCCGATGGGCCGGTTTGGGTCTTGCAGGCCGGAGCGGCTGCGGCGAATGGCCGCGGCAACAGCGCTGACCGCCTCTTCCTGGCCGACGACGCGCCGGTGGAGCCGATCCTCCATGTAAATGAGCTTCTCCACCTCGCCCTCCAGCAGGCGCGTGGCCGGGATGCCCGTCCATTTGCCGACGATGTGGGCGATGTCCTCCGCATCGACCTCTTCCTTGAGCAGTGCGCCATCGGCCTGCATCCGGCTGAGTTGGGCTGTGGCCTCGGCCAGGTCGTGCTCCAGTTGGCGGACGCGGCCGAATTGCAGCTCTGACGCCTTCTGATAGTCATACTCCCGCTGTGCCTGCTCCATCTGCACCCGCACGGTGTCCATCTCTTCCTTGATTGCCTGCACCCGCTGGATGGCGTCCTTCTCCCCCTGCCAGCGCGCGGCCACCAGAGTGCTGCGCTCCTTGACGTTGGCCAGCTCCTCTTCCAGTTTGCTCAAACGCTCCTGGCTGGCCTTGTCCTTCTCTTTCTGCAACGCGGCGCGCTCGATCTCCAGTTGCATGATCTGGCGGTCGACCTCATCCAGTTCGGCCGGCTTGCTGTCGATCTGCATCCGCAGGCGGCTGGCGGCCTCGTCGATGAGGTCGATGGCCTTGTCGGGCAGGAAGCGGTCACTGATGTAGCGGTGGCTGAGCGTGGCCGCGGCAATGACGGCGGCGTCGGTGACGCGCACGCCGTGGTGGACTTCATAGCGCTCCTTCAGGCCGCGCAGGATGGAAATGGTGTCCTCAACCGATGGCTCCTCGACGAAGACGGGCTGGAAGCGGCGCTCCAGGGCGGCGTCCTTCTCGATGTGCTTGCGATACTCGTCCAGCGTCGTCGCGCCGATGGCGTGCAACTCGCCGCGGGCCAGCAGCGGTTTGAGCATGTTGCTGGCGTCCATGGCCCCCTCGGCCGCACCCGCGCCGACCAGCGTATGCATCTCGTCGATGAACAGGATGATCTGCCCCTCGGCGTCCTGCACCTCTTTCAGCACCGCCTTTAATCGCTCCTCGAACTCGCCGCGGTACTTGGCCCCGGCCACCAGCGCGCCCAGGTCGAGCGACACCAGTCGCTTGTCCTTCAGCCCTAGCGGCACGTCGCCGTTGACGATGCGCTGGGCCAGCCCTTCGACGATGGCCGTCTTGCCTACGCCCGGCTCACCAATGAGCACCGGGTTGTTCTTGGTGCGCCGACTGAGAATTTGCACGACGCGGCGGATCTCCTCGTCGCGGCCGATGACCGGGTCGAGCTTGCCGCGGCGCGCCTCATGGGTCAGGTCGCGGCCGTACTTGGCCAGCGCTTCGTACTGCGCCTCCGGGTTCTGGCTGGTCACACGCTGCGAACCGCGCACGGCGGCCAGCGCTTGCAGGATGGCGTTGTAGTCGATGCCGTGGCGGGCCAACAGGTCGCGGGCGCGGCCCCCCTTCGGCTGGGCCATGGCCATGAGCATATGCTCGGTCGAGGTAAAGTCGTCCTTCATTGCCCCGGCGATGGACTCCGCCTCGCTGAGGATGGCGTTCAGATCACGACTCAGTCCGACCTGCACCGACGAGCCGGTGGCGCGCGGCAACTTGCCCAGTGCCGCTTCGACGCTGCCGCGCAGCAGCGCCGGGTCGCCGCCAATCTTGCGGATGACCGACGGCACGACGCCGCCCTCCTGGTCGAGCAGGGTCAGCAGCAGGTGTTCCGGCTCAACGGCCGGGTGGGTGTACTGTTCGGCGAGGTGCTGGGCTTCCACCAGTGCCTCGCGGCTTTTTTCAGTTAGTTTGTCTAGTCTCATACTTCTTTTCCCCGTGCATCGCACCTTCCCAGGTGCGTTGCACGTCTCTTTGGCGTTATTGCCCAGAAGGTGCAACGCACTTCGGAAAGTGCGATGCACCGGCTCGGCGTGCGATGCACCAGGATTAGTATCTGCGATTCAGGTCAGAATTGCATAAACCCTTGATCAGAATGGCATATGATACAACCCCAGCGGCGTTAACTGCGTAATAATGAGTAGCATGCCGGTTGAGTATACTGAAGCGCAGCCGTTGACGCGGCGGCTGATCGAGGGAATGGCCCCGGACAACGGGACGTGGCGCGCCGCCGATACGCTGGCCCGCAGCGGCAAGGTGGAGGCACACGGCCGCGCCTCCGCCGCCGACGCCAGCCTCCTCTGGGCCGCCTTCCCCGAAGGGCAACGGCCCGCCGCTTTGGCCTCGGTTGTCCTGCCCCATCTGTGTGTAGCCTGTACGTGCGGTGGCGCACGCTTTCCCTGCCGCCATGGGCTGGCCCTGCTTCTGCTTGACCAAACTGCCCCCTTGACCGATAGCGATCCGCCACTCTGGGCCGCGGCGCGGCTGGACGCAGCCCGAAGCGCCCTGCATGCCGCGCCCACGCCCATCGATAGCGTCCGCCGCGCTGCCGTTGCCGCCGGGCTGGACGAGATGGCGCGCTGGCTGAACGACCAGATCGACCGCGGTCTGGTCGCCTCGGCCGCCGCCGGCCACCGCCCGTGGCTCGATGCCGCCGACCGGTTGACCGATGCCTACGCCCCCGATGCGGCCCGCGAACTGCGCGAGATGGCCGCCGAACTGGGCAGCGCCCCGCAGTGGCCGGAGCGCCTGTTGCCGCGTCTTGGCCGGCTGGCCCTGTTGGCGCAGGCGTTCCGCCGCCTCGACGCGCTGCCGCTCGCCGAGCAGGGGGACGCGCTGGTCGCCGCCGGGTTGCCGCCGCGCCCCGGCGATGACCGCGTGGCCGACACGTGGCTGGCTCTGGGCCGCCGGCAGCGTGTGGACGGCGGACAGCGCACGTTGGGCACGTGGTTACGCGGCCTCTCGTCCGGACGCTGGGCGCTGCTGGAAACTGTTCAGTCAGTGAGGCAACTTGAAGGGCTGTGCCTGCCAACCGGCGGCCTGTTCGATGGGGAACTGGCCTTCCAGCCCAGTGCCTGGCCGCTGGTCGCTTCACCGGTGACGGCACTGCGCCTGGTAGACGCAGCGAGCCGGACGAAGGCGACAGGCGAGGAGGGCCGGAACATCGCCGCGGCCGTAGCTGCCTTTGCCGCCGGCCGCGCCGCCAACCCGTGGCTGCGTCTCTTCCCGTTACTGCTGGGCGACGTCTTTGTTGAACCGGCGCCATCGGGATGGCGGCTACGCGACCGCGGCGGGCGGCTATTGCCCCTGCCGCCGCGCTTCGGTCACGGCTGGCAACTGCTGGCCCTGGCCGGCGAGCAGCCGCTGACGCTGTTTGGCGAGTACGATGGCGCGATGCTGACGCCGTTGAGCGTCCTTCATAACGCCCACTGGCATAACCTGGCCGCCTGGAAGGCGATGCCGTGACTCTGCCGCGCGAATGGCTCGACGTGGTTCTGGTCGGCGCGGCGCGCGCGCCGCTGCCGGGCGCGGCCGGACTGCTGCCGGTGCTGGCGCAACTCCGCGCCGCGCTCGACGGCCGCCCGCCGGCCGAAGCCGTCTTGCTGCTGGCCGGGGCGACAGCGCTCTTTGACGAAGCCGGGCAGTTGCCGGCCCGCGCCGCGCCGGCCGAATGGTATCTGCCCGCCCTGCGCGCCGAAGGGGAGCGGCCGGCCTGCTCCCCTGCCGCGGCGCGTTTTCTGGAGCGCATGCTCAACCTGCAACACGCCGACCTCTTGCCGGAGTTGCTGGCGCTGCTGGACGCCGCCGGGCAACGGGTGGCGGATGAGATGCTGCCCCACGCACTGGCCCACGGGGCGCGCATTCCCCGCGTCCGCCCGGCGCTGCTGCCGGTGCTGGGCGAGCGGGGGCGGTGGCTGGCGGCAATCAACCCCGACTGGCGCTATGCCTGTCTCTTATACACATCTCCGAGCCCACGAGACCGTACTAGATCTCGCATGCCGTCTTCTGCTTGAAACAAAAAAAATCCTAACCACATATACGTGTCAGATGAGACATACATACAACACTCACCACACACACCGCGTAATGGTGACCACAGACATGTTGCAACACGCTCCGCGACACCTAACTGCGACACCCACCGACC